>JANORU010000444.1:0-6807 GCA_031415475.1 Hyphomicrobium sp. | reverse complement strand
GGTGAAAAGGGGCAAGGCGAGAGCGTATGGCTGGCCTGGCTGCTGCATTCGACTTTGACCTCATTCATTCCGATCGCCGAAGCCGCGGGAGATTCAGAACACGCTGCCGTTTGGCGCGCTCATGCCAGTGCTCTCAAGAGTTCCCTTGAGCGCGAGGCATGGGACGGCGAATGGTATCGGCGTGGATTTTTCGACGACGGAACGCCGCTCGGCTCATCGACAAGCGAGGAATGCCGCATCGATTGCATTGCGCAGTCATGGGCGGTGCTCTCGGGCGCGGGCGACGTCGAGCGTGCGTCACGTGCCATGACAGCGGTCGTGCGGGATCTGATACGAACAAAGGATCGCCTGGCGGTTCTGTTTGCGCCGCCCTTCAACAAGACACCGCTCGATCCCGGTTACATTAAAGGCTATCCGCCCGGCATCCGCGAAAACGGCGGCCAGTATACCCATGCCGCGCTGTGGTCGGTGATGGCATTTGCCGCACTCGGCGATGGCGAGAAGGCGGCAAAGCTGTATGCACTCCTCAACCCCATCAACGCTGCGCGAACGCGCGGCGACGTCCTGCGCTACAAGGTGGAGCCCTACGTCGTCGCGGCTGACGTCTATTCCCAGCCGCCCCACGTCGGGCGCGGTGGCTGGACCTGGTATACGGGGTCAGCCGCTTGGATGCAGCGCGCCGGACTCGAGAGTATTCTCGGCGTGAGACTTGAGGCGGGAGTTCTCTGTCTCGATCCGTGCATTCCGAAGACCTGGCCAAAGTTCGAGATGACGCTTCGGTATCGGTCGGCTCGCTATGAGATCGTCGTGGACAATCCCGACAGCGTCATGCGCGGCGTCCATTCCATTACGCTGGACGGGATTGAGATTATCGAGCGTCCGATACGACTGCCGATATTGGACGACGGGACGATGCATCGAATTAACGTGAGGATGGGTGCGACGGCACCGCCTTCTGAACAAAGATAGCCGACCTCTGACCCGGTCACTTCCGGCGATGTCTGTTGACGGCAAGCTGAGCAACCGCGACGCGTCCGCCGCCCGCGTCTAGGAGGTGGCGCAGAACTGCAATCGACAATCCAAGCCAAACAACAAGACCAATCAATCGCACTCCATCAATCGCACTGGCCCGTGCGGCCGGCGCCGGGGGAGTAGGTCCGCGCTACGGCTTCGACCACTTTGTCATAGAACGCGCGTTGATCGGCGGGATAAAGCAGCGCCCAACTGTTGATCAGCCGTCCGCCACAGGTGAAACTCACGCGCTCATAAAAATGCAATCCGCCGCGCGTTCCCGACACAATGAACCAGGACTTGCGGACCGGCGCAAAGTCGAGGCTTGCCCCGCGATAGTTGTTGTCCAGGATTTGCTGGCGGTACTCGGTGAGAGTCGCCCCGCTTTCGTTCTCGAATGTTGCGACCAACAGTTTGGCGGCTCCATCGCGCGATTGGAACACCTGCCCGTCGATCGCCGCCGCGCCTTGTCTCGGCTCGAAAACATTGGCCGGGTAAGTGAGGGAATAGCCGTATCGTGGGTTGGCGGCCGTCGCCCACTCGGTGAGTGCCAGCTTCTGCGCTTGCGCCACATAACCGACAAGGCCCGCGATCAAGCCACTCGAAACACCAAACACAGTGCGCGCAATCTTTGTGCTCATAGCCGCCTCCAAATGTTGCGGCCGGCTGGTGCCGGGGATGTATTAACTCTAAATCAGATTGCGTGTCCGAAACAGCGTTGCGATGAACTTACTGACATGAGTTCGAGAATAATTCTTTCGCCTGGAGTCATAGCGAACGACAGCGACATCGCCCACGGCGTTCGCGTGTTGCGCCGCCGTTGTCCCGTGATGCGCCGCATCCATGACGCGACCGGCGATCCGCCGCTGCGTCTCGGCGCGAAAGGATTTCGCGGGCTGGTCGAAATCGTGGTTTCGCAGCAGGTGTTGGCGGCGGCGGCCGATACGATTTTTGCGCGCACGGAAAAAGTTCTGCGACCGCTGACACCAGAGCGCGTGCTCAAGGCGACCGAAGTGGAGTTGCGTAGCTGCGGTCTTTCGGGACCAAAGATCAAAGCCTTGCATCATGTCGCGCAAGCCATCACGGAAGATCAATTGAACTTCCGGCGGCTGCATCGCGCGGACGATTTAATCGTGCATCGCGATCTGACGGCCATCTCGGGCATCGGGCCGTGGAGTGCCGACATCTATCTGATGTTCTGCATGGGCCGCACCGATAGCTGGGCGGCCGGCGATCTTGCACTGCAACTCGCTTTGCAACGCGCCATGGACCTCGCCTCGAAGCCCGACGCTGCGGCGTGCCTGGCACTCGCCGAGCAGTGGCGGCCCTATCGCGCGGTCGCCGCGCGGCTGTTGTGGGCATTCTATAGTTTGCCGAAAGCGCCGCAAAGTGCGTCAACAAAACCTCGCATTGCCGCAAAACGTCAATGATTCCGGCCGATTGCCGGGAGCTTCACAGAGCTGACATGCGCCGCTAGTATCCCGCTCGCGAAGCGGGATCCAATCCGATTCGAGTAGAACCGACTGGAAGCAGAATTGTGAATGCGCATGCTGCCACGCCGGAAGCTTTTCCGGCCCTCGTTCTAAATGCCGACTTCCGGCCCCTGAGCTACTACCCGTTGTCGCTCTGGGGCTGGCAAGACGCGGTGAAGGCTGTGTTTCTCGATCGGGTGAACATCGTTTCCGAATACGAGCGCTATGTCCGCAGCCCCAACCTTGAGATGCGGCTGCCGAGCGTCGTCTCGCTTAAGACCTACGTCAAACCCGCACTCTACCCGGCGTTCACGCGCTTCAACGTGTTTTTGCGCGACCGCTTCAGCTGCCAATACTGCGGCGACAGGAGCGATCTGACGTTCGATCATCTTGTTCCCCGGGCGCGCGGCGGCGAGACCCGCTGGGACAACGTCGTGACGGCGTGCGCGCCGTGTAATCTGCGCAAGGGCAGCGCAATGGCGCATTCGATCGGCATGCGGCCGCATCAGGCTCCGTACCGGCCGACGGTGTTCGAACTGCATCGCAACGGCCGGCTGTTCCCGCCCAACTATTTGCACCAGAGCTGGGTCGATTATCTCTACTGGGATACCGAACTCGAGCCGTAGGTTCGCTACTCCTTGCCAAGCCCGCGAACAAAAAAACGCCCCGGGATCGCTCCCGGGGCGCGGATTTGGACATAGGAGAGTTGAAAGCAGCTGCAGCCGGTCAGGCCGCGCGCTTCAATTTGGTTCCGCAGATGAATTGGGCGATCGTGTCGACCGCCGCACTCCAATCCGGGACGGCTTCGGCATCCGAGCCGATGCCGTAAGCAGTCACCGCGTCGCGTGGCGAAAGTCCGTCGCGGAAAAATCCAGCACACGACTGGCGCGCGACGCCAATCGCCTGGTGCCATTGAAGGGAATTGATGTGATCGGGGAGCATGGGGGCTTCTCCTGCAAAACTAAACTCGGACACTGAACTGGGAAACTGAACTGGAACTGGGCAAACGCACTGCGAACAAACGGCCGGACGGCTATGAGGGCGGCAGGCATGCCCAGCACCTTGGCACTACTACGCAGCACTGGGCTATGAAGTGCCCTTTTGGACTACCGTCCTGCGCTAACCATGCCTGCCTACTCGGAGAGAGGGGATTTCTCTCAATTCTCTGATCTTGTGTTGGGGCCACCTGAACGCACCACACCAAGCGGTTCCAGTGCTTCGGCGGCGACGGACGCAACGCTACACTTAATGAACGCGAGAGGGATACTGCCGGCCGGCGGGCGCACTTGGCGAGGACAACGCGCCAACATCGTGAACGCCCGCGCGGTGGTCGAGCTGCTCGGAGATACGCGAACTTCTATTCTGCCGAGCAGCTCTCCGCATTTTTTGGAACACACTGAGAAGCGTGCTCTTGGGGGGTGCGGTACGCGACGCTACTGAACGCTTACTCAACGCAACGGGTACGCAACGCTTACTAAACGGTGACGCGACGGACTGTGCCCCAGGGGACTGGCCGGGGAAGGTGGGAGAGAGGGACTGGACGCTAGGGCACGGAACGGCGAGATACTCGGATACAGACCGGCCTCGAACGCGAGACGCCGGGACAGTGTGTGACCGGATCGAACGCAACAGGACCGGTCGCAACGAACAGACGGGGGACGCCAACAAATGTTCCACTACTGTTCCACTCTAATCACAGACGCGGCTCAAAGGTTCGCTTTGTGTTCCGCGTTGAGTGTGAATTTGCTGCCACACTCAGGCCGAAAAATGGCGATGGCTCGCCCTATTCAAGGATTTTTGCTTGCAGTTTGTTCAGAAAGTTATCTCGCGAGCCGGTTAGGCCTGCGGCCCAATGCAGGAACTCGGGATTATTTTATAACCAGCTGAACTCTATCGCTTAATCGCGATTTGAGGCGGCAAAGGCCGCGCGGATCGACAGGCCAAACAGCAGAATCGAAGCGACGACGTTCCAGCCGGCGAACGAAAGTCCCAAGAACCGAAAAGAGGCCTCGTCGCAACGGACGACATTGCCTTCTGCAAGGCCTTTCAACAGATCGCCTGTGGTTTTCGGCATGGCTTGAAGTGTGCCGCAAGTATCTGGTCCCGGCCAGAATTTCCATTCCGCACCCGCTTGATAGACGCCCAATCCTGCGTTCGCGAGGAACGCCAGCGCCAGAATAAAAAACAGCCATTTGGCAAGCTGCGATCCGCTCGAAGCGGACGCCATCGCAATGAAGGCAAGCGGAATGCCGGCGTAGTAGGCGTAGCGCTGCTGCAGGCACAGCGGGCAGGGGATGTAGCCGCCGAGATGCTCGAAGGAGAGTGCCGCCAGGATGACGGCCGCGGCACCGAACAACACGAGGCCACCAAGCCGGTAGGCCTCATAATTCGTCGCGTTGGTATTGGTCAGGGACATGGGACGCTCACACTTTTGCGGCTGCTAGAGCAAATATTTCACCGCCACAAAGCCGCCAACCAGCAGGACGACGAATATCGTGGTCACGAGAGTCAAACGCTTCTCGATGAACTCGCGGATCGGATCGCCGAAGTAGTACAGCAATCCCGCGACAAGATAGAAACGCATGGCGCGCGCGACAATGCTGGCGAGCATGAACGGGACGAAGCTCATTTTGGCAACGCCGGCCGCGATCGTGACCACCTTATACGGGATCGGCGTCATGCATTTGACGATGATGGCCGGAACTCCGTAGTCTTGCACGAAGGCGATAAAGCCATCGAGCGCGCCTTCCTTGCCATAGAATTTCAGGATCGGCAGGCCGACGGCGTCATACAGATAGTAGCCGATCGCGTAGCCGAGGATACCGCCGAGAACCGAAGTCACAGTCGCGATGGTCGCGTACCACCAGGCCTTCTGGCGGTTGGCGAGGATCATCGGGATCAGCATGACGTCGGGCGGGATCGGAAAGAACGAGCTCTCGACGAACGACACAACGCCGAGCGCGGCCGGTGCGTTTTTGCCCCCGGCCTTGCTCATCATCCAGTCGTAGATGCGTTTCATCATGGCCGGGCTCAATAGATGTCGGAATGGGGCATGTCTATGAGGCAGATTGCGGAAACGTTCTCATTTCAGCCGGAACGAAGCTCTGAGAGAGCTGCAAAACCAGTTCATTGAGGATGAAGCGTCCGCGCCCGATGGCTCTAAGCCGCGTTGCAGCCGCCGGTGACAGCGCCCCGCTCTCGGGTCCGGCCGGTCCCACGCAGGCGCGAATTTCGTCCAAGGCCGATCTATCGATTTCAGCTGTATGGCTTGGGACGACGTCAACCAAACCAAGGTCGATCAGGTTCTGAATTGCTGTTCCTGATGGCGTCAATCCGGTGCGCCGCTTCAGGCGATCGAGATCGAGGCCTTCCGTCAGTCGCAACCCCATGAGCAACATTTCGTCGGCTTCCTCGGCGCGGCTCAAGGGCACGCGTTCGATGAGGCCATGACCGTGATCCTCAGTCAGTGCCGCCCAGCGTTCCGGGTTGCGCTCGGTTTGTGTTGCGTGCCGCACGTTGCCAATATCAAGGCGGCCATGCGCTCCCGGTCCAACACCGGCATATGCGCCGTAGCGCCAATAGAGAAGATTGTGCTGGCTTTCCTCGCCAAGTGCTGCGTGGTTCGACGTTTCGTAGGCGGTGAGCCCGGCAGCGCTGGTCATATCCTGCGTGATTTCGAACAGCTCGGCCGCGTTCTCGGCATCGGGCACAATCAGTTTGCCGCGTGCATAGAGATCGGCATAGGGCGTGCCTTGCTCGATGGTGAGCTGGTAAAGCGAGAGATGGCCGCCGGCGAGTGCAAGCGCTTCTGTCAATTCCGCGCGCCAGGCTTCAGCCGTTTGGCAGGGGCGGGAATAGATGAGATCGAATGACACGCGGTCGAATGTTGCGGTAGCGATGTCAATTGCGGCTTTGGCTTCGGCCACCGAATGCAATCGCCCAAGCCGCTTCAAGTCGTCATCGCGAAGCGATTGCACGCCGACTGACACGCGGTTGACGCCAGCGGAACGATAGCCGGTAAAGCGCGCCGCCTCGACGCTGTTCGGGTTGGCCTCGAGCGTGATTTCCGCACCCGGCGCGATGCCCCACTGCTTGGCGATATGATCGAGAATGGCCGCGACCGTCTCCGGTTTCATCAGCGACGGCGTACCACCACCGAAGAAAATCGATGTCGCCGCTGTGCTGGTGTCGGCCCGCAATTGTGCGACATGATCGAGTTCGCGCTTATAGGCCGCGAGAAAGTGCGCTTCGTCCCAGCCGCCATGGCGGACGTGGCTGTTGAAGTCGCAATAGGGGCACTTCTGGGCGCAGAACGGCCAGTGGA
>JANORU010000443.1:0-2316 GCA_031415475.1 Hyphomicrobium sp. | reverse complement strand
GCGCCTTCTCAGGTAGGTCCATTTGAACTCGCTTGGTTTCGCTCATATTCTCAAAACTCCTCAGAAAAAGACCCAGCGAGGCGATTATCGCCTCGCCGGTCGCAAACATTACTTCACGGATTTAGTCGCTTTGACGACACCCACGACAATCTCCGTGACTGAGTCAAGCACCAACTTCTTCACCGTATCATCGCCACTCAGCGCTATCGCCGTACTTGGGATTGTGACTATGGCAAGAAGAAACCAGAAAACCGCTCTCATCCAAGAAAATCCGCGATCCTTGCGCTTTTCTGGGGCAGAGGTCCAGAATCGCAAGCCGATGACGGTAATTGCATCTCCCTCAATCTCTAATCTGTCAATCTCGATCTCGGTTCCGATATTGACTCGATATGGCGACTCACCTTTGTGTATTTCAATCGGCTTTTCGTCGCTCTTCCTGAACAATGACATGATTCGGCGGGGCCGAATGTTCATCGATCAGAGAAAGATTGAAGTAATTGCTGGGATAGTATTCTTGATAACGATAGTACATGATCAGTTGGCACGTTGTACTCGCTTTCTTAGCCCTCGATTTCAAGGCGCTGCCATGTGGGAGGGGCCTCCCCACGCGACCGCGACGACAGGACGGTGACAACCTTCCTGCCATGCTTGAGTCTAAATGACTACTAAAGAGGCTGTCAAGCGGAGTTCAAATCACCGTCGAGTTGGTTGTCCTTCAACCGCCGAACGGCGGAGGCGCGAGGGCGGGCGCGAGGCAGCCGAGATCGGCAATGTGCAGACAGTGAAGGCGTACGCCAGGGCAACCAGCCTCTCGAGCTCTCGCATCGCACCCGGCCAACCTGACGCTGGTTGCGGCGTGGGCTAGCCACCCGAAGGTAGGCACCCGCAGCAGCGACGCACAAATGTTCGGCTCGTCGACGCGAGCGTCCCGAATGGTAGGACCAGACGCTCAGGCCAGCCTTCGCGAGCTTCGCGTCCGAACTTGATCAGATCCCTGGCAACAAGCCGACCAATTCCTGCAACAGCGCGTCCGGCACCCCAACCCCGTGCTCCTCGCTGCGTCGACGGGCCTCGTGCCGGCGATCGGAAGGTAGGCGCACGCCAGGCTGCTCGCGCGCCTGCGCGAAGAAGCTCTCTGCCTGTTCATGCCAGTCGCTGGCCAGGCCAGACGTGAAGACCTCGGGGCTCATCGCAATCAGCATTTCGCCGCCGAGTGGCGGCCCCCCATCGCCGTTGTCGAGCGCCGCCGCCGCCCGGCTGGTCGGCTCGCCGATCAAGGGCCCGGCGATCAGCTCGACCATCATCGACAGAGCCGATCCCTTGTGGCCGCCAAACGGCAGCAAGGCGCCCGCCAGCGCCTGGGCCGCATCCAGCGTGGGCTCGCCGGCCGCGTCGATGGCCCAACCGGGCGGCAGCGCCTTGCCGGCGCGGCCCATGAGTTCGATCTCGCCGCGGGCCACGGCGCTGGTGGCGAAGTCGAACACGAAGGGTCGCTGCCCTGCCCTGGGCCAGCCGAAGGCGATCGGGTTGGTGCCCATCAGGCGGCGGTTGCCGCCGTGCGGCGCGACGATGCACTGGCCCACGGTAAAGGCCCAGCACGCCAGGCCGGCATCGATGATGGGGTCGAGGTCGTGCCACAGCGCCGAGTAGTGATAGCAGTTCGTCAGCGCGAGGGCGGCGATGCCGTTGGTCTTCGCGGCTTCGATGAGTGCGGGCACGCCGATGGAGTGGGCCGCCGGGGCGAAGCCGTTGTCGCCGTCCACGCGCAGGAAGCTGCCGGCCACGCGCTCGAGCCGCGGTAGTGCCGCGGCGCTGACCCTGCCGCTGCGGATGCTGCTGACATAACCGATCAGCCGGTACAGGCCATGCGAGCGGCAGTCCGACGCTTCCGCCGCGGCCATGGCCCGCGCGATGGGGCCGGCCTGGTGCTCCGCCAGGCCGTTGGCGCGCAGGATGCGCATCGCGAAGGCCTCGGCCTCGGCGACGCTCATCACCGTGGTGCCGGGCGCGGCCGTCATGGGGTGGCCGTCATGCGCGCGCCCTGCCCTACCGGATCACGCCGGCGGGTGGGCCCAGCACCTCCAGGTGCGGCGTGATGCCGAGCCCCGGCGCATCCGATGCGGTCATGAAACCGTTGACGCGCTGCGGCGCGCCGGCGGCAATAGTCACCGTGCCGTAGCTGTTGAAGTCGGTGGCGGAGAAGCAGAACTCCTCGGGCGTCGAGCGCGCCAGGTGGGCGATCGTGGCGGTGACGATGTCGCCGCCCCAGGTGTCTTCGATCGTCATCGGCGTGCCGCTGGCCACGCAGATGTCGCG
>JANORU010000442.1:0-2724 GCA_031415475.1 Hyphomicrobium sp. | reverse complement strand
CGGGCGATGTCTTTGCGCCGGAGATTGCCGAGCGTCTGAAGACCCACATCTACTCGGCCGGCGACAAGCGCGATCCGCTCGACGCCTACGTTGCGTTTCGCGGCCGCCCGCCGGACATCGGCAGTATGCTGGAAAAGCGTGGGCTCGCAGGAAATTAGCTGTGAGCCCGGCGATTTGGTGTTTGCCGTCGGGCCGCCTCGAACGCGTCTACGCTGCCAGATTGCGCAGCACGTACGGCAGGATGCCGCCGTTGCGGAAGTATTCGACCTCATCGACGGTATCGATCCGGCAGACGATCGGGATCGCCACTTTGTCGCCCGAGCTGCTGGTGATCTCGACAATCATGCGCTGGCGCGGTTTGGCAGTCGCGAGACCGCGGATCGAAATGGTTTCGTCGCCTTTAAGCCCGAGCGACTGCCAGGTTGTGCCGTCTTCGAAGACGAACGGCACAACGCCCATGCCCACCAAATTCGAGCGATGGATGCGCTCATACGATTGCGCGATGACGGCGCGCACGCCGAGCAGGTTGGTGCCTTTGGCCGCCCAATCGCGCGACGAGCCGTTGCCGTATTCGGCACCGGCAAAGACTACGAGCGGAACTTTATCGGCCGCATAGCGCATCGCCGCGTCGTAGATCGGCATCATTTCTCCGGACGGTTGGTGAATCGTATAACCACCTTCTTTGACATTCCCCGATGCGTCGCGAACCATGTGGTTCTTGATGCGGATGTTGGCGAACGTGCCACGCATCATCACTTCATGGTTGCCGCGCCGCGTGCCGTACTGATTGAAGTCGGCCTGGGCAACGCCGCTGTCGAGTAGATATTTGCCGGCCGGGCTCGCCGCCTTGATCGCGCCGGCCGGCGAGATGTGATCGGTGGTGATCTTGTCGCCGAATAGGCCAAGAATGCGGGCATTGGCGATGTCGGAAATTGGCACCGGTGTTTTGGTGATGGAGCGGAAGTACGGTGGGTTCTGCACGTAGGTCGAGGCGTTTTCCCAGCCGTAGGTCAGGCCGCCGCCGGTTTCGACCTTCTGCCAGTTGTCATCACCGTCGAACACGTTGGCATAGCGGCTTTCGAACATCTCGCGTGTGATGTTTTTGCGAACGAACTCTTCGATCTCCTTGTTCGACGGCCAGATGTCCTTGAGGAACACCGGATTGCCGTCCTTGCCGGTGCCGAGCGGCTCGGTGGTCAGGTCCTTTTGTACCGTACCGGCGAGCGCATAGGCGACGACCAATGGTGGCGAAGCCAAATAGTTGGCCTGTACATCGGGCGACACGCGGCCTTCGAAATTGCGATTGCCGCTCAACACGGCCGCGGCGACGATGCCGTTGTCGTTGATCGACTTCGAAATCTCTTCCGCCAGCGGACCTGAGTTGCCGATGCAGGTCGTGCAACCGAAACCGATCAGGTTGAAGCCGACCTTGTCGAGATCGAGCTGCAGTCCGGAATTGGACAGATATTCCGCGACCACCTGGCTGCCCGGCGCCAGCGAGGTTTTCACCCACGGTTTGGTCTCAAGACCTTTGGCAAGTGCGTTGCGAGCCAGCAGGCCGGCGCCGATCAGTACGCTCGGGTTTGACGTATTGGTGCAGCTCGTGATCGCCGCAATGACCACGTCGCCGTGGCCGAGATCGAAATTCTCTGCCGCCACCTTGTAGCGCTTGGCCGCTTCGTTCGGCCTTTTGTATTCGCTGTCGAGTGCGGTCAGGAATCCGGCCTTGGCATCCTTCAATGACACGCGCCCTTCGGGCCGCTTGGGTCCGGCAAGCGACGGCACAACGGAACCGAGTTCGAGGTCGAGCGTCGAAGTGAAGACAGGATCGGCGCTGTTGGCCGTGCGGTACAGGCCTTGTGCCTTGGCGTAGGCGTCAACCAGCGCAATCCGGTCTTGCTTGCGGCCGGAGAATGTCAGGTAGGCGATCGTTTCGCCATCAACCGGGAAGAAGCCGCAGGTCGCGCCATACTCCGGTGCCATGTTGGCAATCGTCGCCCGGTCAGCCAACGTCATGTTGTCGAGACCCGGACCGAAGAACTCGACGAATTTGTTGACGACGCCTGCCTTGCGCAGCATCTGCGTGACCGTGAGAACGAGATCTGTCGCGGTGACACCCTCGGCGAGTTTTCCAGTCAGCTTGAAGCCAACCACTTCCGGCAGCAGCATCGATTGCGGTTGGCCAAGCATGGCCGCTTCGGCTTCGATGCCGCCGACGCCCCAGCCGAGTACGGCGAGACCGTTGACCATGGTTGTGTGACTGTCGGTGCCGACCAGCGTGTCGGGATAGGCAAGCGTGCGGCCGTCAGGGAGCGCCGAAGTCCACACCGTCTGTGCCAGGTATTCGAGGTTGACCTGATGGCAGATACCGGTGCCGGGCGGCACAACGCGGAAATTCTCGAACGCGCCCTGGCCCCATTTCAGAAACTTGTAGCGCTCGCCGTTGCGTTCGTACTCAAGCGCCACGTTGCGGTCGAGCGACTTGGCGCTGCCGAACTCGTCGACGATCACGGAATGGTCAATAACGAGATCGACGGGAACCAGCGGATTGATCTTGTTGGCATCGCCGCCCAGCCGTACCATGCCGTCGCGCATGGCGGCGAGATCGACCACGGCGGGCACGCCGGTGAAGTCCTGCATCAGGACGCGCGCTGGCCGGAAGCCGATTTCTTTGCCGGCCTTGCCCTTGTCGTCCAGCCACTGAGCCACCGCCTCGATGTCGGC
>JANORU010000441.1:0-8254 GCA_031415475.1 Hyphomicrobium sp. | reverse complement strand
AACCCGCCACGATCGAACACGACGGTGTCGACCCCGGCTTTTAGCGCCCGCTCGGCGACCAGCTTGCCGATCTGAGCGGCGGCCGATGTGTTGGCGCCGGTCTTCAGCGACGTGCGAAGGTCTTTTTCCAAAGACGAGGCGGCCGCGATCGTCGTACCGGCCGCATCGTCGATCACCTGCGCGTAGATGTGCATGCCCGAGCGGTGCACGCTCAGGCGCGGCTTGCCGCTGGCATTCTTCTTCAGAGTCTTGCGGACCCGCGCGCGGCGCTTGGTGAAGAGGGGATCGTGGGTACCCATTGTCTTATGCCTTTATTTCTTCTTGCCTTCCTTGCGGAAGATATATTCGCCCTGATAGCGCACGCCCTTGCCCTGATAGGGTTCGGGCTTGCGCGAAGAGCGGATCACGGCTGCGAGCTCGCCGACAGCTTGTTTGTCGATACCGGAAACCACGACCTGATCCTGCTTGGCGCCGCCGACTTTGACATCGACGCCGGCCGGGACCGTGATGTTGACGTCGTGGCTGTAGCCGACGCTCAACGTCAGCAAATCCTTGCCCTTCATCGACGCCTTGAAGCCGACGCCGTGGATCTCGAGCGTGTGCGAATACCCGTCCGTCACCCCTTTGATGAGGTTCTGGACCATGGTGCGCGACATGCCCCACATCGAGCGGGCCTTCTTGGTGTCGTTGATCGGCGTCACTTCGATGCCGTCAGCCGTCTTCTCGACCTTGATCTCCTCGGGCATGGTGAACGAGAGTTCGCCCTTGGGACCTTTGATCTTGACCGTCTGCCCGGTAACCGTCGCCGTGATATTCGACGGCACAGCGACTGGTTTCTTGCCAATCCGTGACATGCTCTTCGACCTCTTTGCGGGCTCGGTGAAACCGGCGCCCGCTCCTCTTAGAATACGTTGCAGATAACTTCGCCGCCGACGTTCTCTTCGCGCGCCTTACTGTCCGACATCACGCCCTTCGGCGTCGACAGAATGGCAACGCCAAGACCATTGGCGACCGTCCTCAAATCCTTGACCGGCGTGTAAACGCGGCGGCCAGGGGTCGAGACGCGCTGGATCTCCTTGATGGCCGGCTGGCCATTGGAATATTTCAGCTCGATTTCGAATTCCGGATGCTGGCCTTTGAGCTCAACGCGCGCGTAGCCGCGAATGTAGCCTTCGTCGGCCAGAACATCGAGCACGCGTGCTCTCAGCGTCGACGCCGGTGTCGACACTTTCGGACGGCGGCGCATCTGCGCATTACGGATGCGCGTCAGCATATCGCCCAGGGGATCATTCATTGACATGTTCTTTGTGCCCCTTACCAGCTCGACTTGACCATGCCCGGGATCCTGCCTTGGCTGGCAAGCTCGCGGAGCTGGTTGCGGCACAATCTGAGTTTGCGATAGTAGCCGCGCGCACGGCCCGTCAATTCGCAGCGATTGCGAATCCGGGTTGGATTGGAATTGCGCGGCATCTCGGCGAGCTTCAAGCGCGCCGCGAAACGATCTTCCGCGGTCTTCTTCTTGTCGTTCGCGATGTCCTTCAGCCGTTTGCGCTTGCCGGCGGTTTGTGCCGCCATCCGGCGCCGCCGGTTGTTCTTTTCAGTTGAGCTCGTCTTGGACATTCAATCTCCTCCAAAGGCCTTTCGGGGACTTCTTGTTTAAAGTCTTGCCGAGGTCCTCTAGCTGCGGAACGGGAAGTTAAAACCCTTGAGTAGTTCGCGGGCTTCATCATCGGTGCTGGCGGTTGTGACAACGACCACGTCCATACCCCAGACCTGGTCGATGTCGTCGTAGTTGATTTCCGGGAATACGATGTGCTCCTTCAAACCGCAGGCGTAGTTGCCGCGGCCGTCGAAGCTCTTCGGATTGAGACCGCGGAAGTCCTTCACGCGCGGCAGCGCGATGGTGACGAAGCGGTCGAGGAATTCGTACATGCGGTCGCCGCGCAGCGTCACCTTGCAACCGAGCGCCATGCCTTCGCGGACCTTGAAGGTCGCGATCGACTGGGTCGATTTGGTAATCAGTGCCTTCTGGCCGGCGATACGGCCGAGATCGCTCGCCGCGTTGTCGACCTTCTTGCGGTCGGCCGTCGCTTCGCCGACGCCCATGTTGAGGACGATCTTATCGAGGCGCGGGATCTGCATCGGGTTCGTATAACCGAACTTCTGCAGCATGAGATCGCGGACTACCTTTTCGTAGTGCGTCTTCATGCGCGGCCGGTAGTCCTTCGGACGCGGCTTGGCCGGCGTGCGCTCGGCCGCAGCCTTCGCCGCGGGCTTGCCCCTGCCGACCTTGGCGCCCTTGGCGGCTGCGCCCGTGCCTTGCGGCTTGGCGGCTTTTGCTGGTTTCTCGGTCTCGGCCATGACTTATCTCTTCTCAGGAATGATTTCGCCGGAGCGCTTGGCGATACGAACCTTCTTGCCGTCGTCGAGGAACTTGAAGCCGACGCGGGTCGGCTTGCCGTCCTTCGGGTCTTCGAGCGCAAGGTTCGACAATTGGATCGGCGCTTCCTTGGTGATGATGCCGCCTTCCTTGGCGGCTGTCTGCTTCTGGTGGCGGCGCACGGTATTGACGCCGCGCACGACCGCGCGGCCGTCCTTCGGAATGACCTCGATTACTTCGCCGTGCTTGCCCTTGTCGCGGCCAGCCAGAACGATGACGTGATCGCCCTTTTTGATCTTAGCGGCGGACATTTACAGCACCTCCGGAGCGAGCTGGACGATCTTCATGTTGCCGGCTCTGAGTTCGCGGGTCACAGGTCCGAAAATGCGGGTGCCGACCGGATCGCCGTTGGCGTTGATCAGCACGGCGGCGTTGCGATCGAACCGGATCAAAGATCCATCGGCGCGCCGCACGCCCTTGGCGATGCGAACGACGACGGCCTTCATGACCTGGCCCTTCTTCACGCGGCCCTTCGGAATTGCTTCCTGGACCGACACAACGATCGTATCGCCGACCGTCGCGTAGCGGCGCTTCGAGCCCCCGAGCACCTTGATGCACTGGACGCGGCGCGCGCCCGAGTTATCGGCGACGTCGAGAGTTGTTTCCATCTGGATCATGGCGTTGATCCTTCCTTGTCACCGCTAGAACCGCGGTATTCGTAAATCCCTGAGCATCGTTTGAGTGGGCTGATGCTCATTGCCCTTCGGATTGCGCGGCTTCGGCGGGTTAAGCCTTGGCCAGCACCACCCACTTCTTGTTCTTCGAGATCGGCGCGCTTTCCTCGATCGACACCTTGTCGCCGATCTTGAAAACGTTGGTCTCGTCGTGGGCATGGAACTTCTTCGAACGGCGAACCGTTTTCTTCAGAAGCGGATGCGTGTAGCGGCGCTCGACTTCGACCACGATGGTCTTGTCGTTCTTGTCCGAGACAACAACACCCTGCAGGACGCGTTTCGGCATCTATTCGTACTCCTCAAGCGCCCTTCTTGGCCGGTTTGGTTGCGGACTTCGTGGTCGCCGTACCGGCCCGTTTGGCGTTGGCAACTGTTTTGACGCGGGCGATGTCACGACGGACTTCGCGCACACGCGAGGTGTTCTCCAACTGGCCCGACGCCCGCTGGAACCTCAGATTGAACTGCTCTTTCTTCAGCTTGATCAACTGGTCGTCCAGTTGGTCGAGCGAAAGGCTATGAAACTCGGCGGCCTTCATGTCGTCCTCACTCGGACCCGCTCGCGCAGGTCCCTATCCTTCAGGTCATGCGCGTTACGACGCGCGTTTTGATCGGCAGCTTCGCAGCCCCAAGCAAAAGCGCCTGTTTCGCGATCGTCGGGTTGACACCGCCAACCTCAAAAATGATGCGGCCGGGCTTGACGCGCGCGACCCACAGTTCGATGCCGCCCTTACCCGAGCCCATGCGGACTTCGGCCGGCTTCTTGGTCACCGGCACGTCTGGGAATATGCGTGTCCACATGCGGCCCTGACGCTTGGTGTGACGGGCAATAGCGCGGCGTGCGGCCTCGATCTGACGCGCGGTGACGCGCTCCGGTTCCAGCGCCTTGAGACCAACTTCGCCGAAGCACAACGTCGTGCCACCCTTGGCGGCGCCGTGAATGCGGCCCTTGAAGGTCTTGCGGAATTTTGTGCGCTTAGGTTGCAGCATGGTGTGCGATCCTGATGTTCTTATGCGTCGCTAGGCGTTTCGGCGGGACGCTCGATCTCACCACCACCACCGGATCCGCCGGGACCACCGCGCGTACCGCGCGGACGGCGATCACGGCGTTCGCCACCATCGTCGCGGCGCGGACGCGGACCACCTGATTCCTGCTGTTCGAGCGAGCGCTTTTCAGCGGCCATGGGATCGTGCTCCATGATCTCGCCCTTGTAGATCCAGACCTTGATGCCGATGACGCCATAGGCGGTCTTGGCCAGGCCGTAGCCGAAGTCGATGTCGGCGCGCAGCGTATGCAGCGGCACGCGGCCTTCGCGATACCATTCAGTGCGGGCGATTTCAGCGCCACCGAGACGGCCGGCGACGTTGATGCGGATGCCGACGGCGCCGAGACGCAGGGCCGATTGCACCGAGCGCTTCATGGCGCGGCGGAAGGCTACACGGCGCTCAAGCTGCTGGGCGATCGATTCCGCAACCAGGGTTGCGTCGATTTCCGGCTTCCTGATTTCAACGATGTTGAGATGCACTTCCGACGCCGTCAGCCGCGCCAGTTCGCTGCGCAGCTTTTCGATGTCGGCGCCCTTCTTGCCGATCAGCACGCCGGGGCGGGCCGAATGAACGGTCACGCGGCACTTCTTGTGCGGGCGCTCGATAATCACCTTGGAGATGCCGGCGGTCCGCTGATTGATCATGATGTGATCGCGGATCACCATGTCTTCATGAAGCAGCTTGCCGTATTCGCCACGAGCGGCAAACCAGCGGCTGTCCCACGTGCGGTTGATGCCGAGGCGCAGACCGACGGGATTGACTTTGTGACCCATTACTCGGCCCCCTTCTCAGCGCCAGCGGCTTTCTTGGCCGACCTATTTTTGGTGACCGGCTTCTTCTCAGCCTTGGCGGGCTTTTCTTCTTCCGCCTTCTGGCGGACGATGACCGTAATCTGCGAGAACGGCTTGATGATCGGCGAACCGCGGCCACGGCCGCGCGCCGCAAAGCGCTTCATCAAGATGTTCTTGCCGACATGGGCTTCGGCGACGACCAGTTCGTCGACGTCGAGGCCATGATTGTTTTCAGCGTTGGCAACCGCGCTCATCACGCACTTGCGCACGTCCTGGGCGACGCGCTTTCTCGAGAACTCGAGATCGGCGAGCGCCTGATTGACATTCTTGCCGCGAATGAGGCCCGCGACCAGGTTGAGCTTTTGCGGCGAGATGCGAATGTTCTTCGCAATCGCTTTGGCCTCGTTGTCGGCCAGCGCGCGGGGATGGCTTGGCTTGCCCATTATTTCTTCACCGCTTTCTTATCGCCGCCGTGGCCATGGAAGGTGCGCGACGGCGCGAACTCGCCGAACTTGTGACCCACCATGTCTTCCGACACCGACACCGGGACGTGCTTCTGGCCGTTGTGAACGCCAAACGTCAGGCCGATGAACTGAGGCAAGATCGTCGAGCGACGACTCCAGATCTTGATGACCTCGTTGCGACCCGAATTGCGCGACTTGTCTGCCTTCTTAAGAAGGTAGCCATCGACGAACGGGCCTTTCCAAACAGAACGTGACACTTGCCAATCTCCTCGCGGCGTTCGTGCGCGTTACTTCGATTTTGCGCGGCTGCGGACGATGTACTTGTCCGTCGACTTGTTCTTGCGGGTCTTGTAACCCTTGGTCGGCTTGCCCCACGGCGTCGCCCAATGCTTGCCGCCGTTGGTACGGCCGCCGTTCGGGTGATCGATCGGGTTCATGGTGATCGAGCGCACGGTCGGGCGGTTGCCCTTCCAGCGGTTGCGACCGGCCTTGGCGATAACGGCATTCATGTGATCGGGGTTCGACACCGCACCGATCGAGGCCATGCATTCGGCCCTGACCTTGCGCGTTTCGCCCGAATTCAGCTTCAGGATCGCCCAACCGGCATCGCGGCCGACGAGCTGCACGAACGCGCCGGCCGAACGGGCGATCTGACCGCCGCGGCCGGGCTTCATCTCGACGTTGTGAACAATGGTGCCAAGCGGCATCGATGCGAGCGGCATGGCGTTGCCCGGCTTCACGTCGACCTTCTGACCGGCGACGACGCTATCACCAACCGAAAGACGCTGCGGCGCCAGAATGTACGCCAGCGTGCCGTCCTGATACTTGATCAGGGCAATGAAGGCCGTGCGGTTGGGATCGTATTCCAGCCGCTCAACGGTCGCCGGCATGTCGAACTTGCGGCGCTTGAAATCGACGCGGCGATACGACTGCTTATGACCGCCACCGATATGGCGGGTCGTGATGCGGCCGTCGCTGTTGCGACCGCCGGTCTTCTGCTTGCCTTCGACCAGAGCCTTGACCGGGCCACCCTTCCACAGATGGCTGCGGTCAACCTGCACCAGCTGGCGCATGCTCGGAGAAGTCGGCCGGAACGTATTAAGTGCCATAATTCTCTCCTCAGAGGCCGGTCGTCACGTCGATGGAATGGCCTGCTTCCAATGTGACGATGGCCTTCTTGGTATCACTCAACTTCGCGCGGATGCCTTTGAACACCCGCCGCTTGCCTTTGCGGACCAGCGTGTTCACCGCCTTGACCTTGACGTTGAACAGAATTTCAACCGCGCTCTTGATGTCCGTCTTGGTCGCCTTCGGCGAGACCTTGAAGACCACCTGATTGGCTTCCGAAACCAGTGTCGCCTTTTCAGTGATCACCGGCGACAGGATGACGTCGTAGGCTTTGAGCTTGCTCATCGGATCAGGCCTCCGCCGTCGTGCCGCTGAAGCGCTGATCGAGGGCGGCGATGGCCGCCTTGGTCAGAACCAGCTTCTTGCGGCGAAGAATGTCGTACACGTTGATGCCCTGAACCGGCAGAACATCGATCTGCGGAATGTTGCGGGCGGCGCGGGCGAAACCGATGTCGAGATCGGCGCCGTCAACGATCAGCGCGTTGTCGATCGACAGCTTTTCGAACTGAACTCGAAGCGCCGCCGTCTTGCCGGCCGATGCAGCCGTGTCGAGCACGACGATTTCGCCGGCTTTGGCCTTGGCAGAAAGAGCGTGACGCAGAGCGAGTGCGCGGACCTTCTTGGGCAGCTCGATCGCATGGCTTCTCGGCTTGGGCCCGTGAGCCTTACCGCCGCCGCGCCATTGCGGAACCGACTTATCGCCGTGACGGGCGCCGCCGGTTCCCTTCTGCTTGTACATTTTCTTGCCCGTAACGGTCACTTCAGACCGGTCCTGGGCATGATGGGTTCCCGCCATGCGCTTCAGAAGCTGATAGCGCACCATGCGGTGGATCAGATCCTTGCGCGGCTCGAGACCAAAAATGGCATCCGCGAGTTCGACTTCACCGGCAGCGCCGGCATCGAGCGTCGTGACCTTGGCTTTCATCACGCCTGCTCCTTCTTGTCGGCGCGCGGCTTGAAAGCGCCGGGCTTGGGAACGTTGGCGTGAGCCTTTTTCTTGACGGCATCGCGAACGATCACCCAGCCGCCCTTGGAGCCGGGAACGGCTCCGCGGATCATGAGAAGCCCGCGCTCCGGATCGGTCTTGGCGACGATCAGGTTCTGGGTTGTGATGCGATCATCACCCATGTGGCCGGCCATCTTCTTGCCTTTGAACACTTTGCCGGGGTCCTGGCGCTGACCGGTCGAACCGTGGGCGCGATGGGTCACCGACACACCGTGCGTGGCTCTGAGGCCGCTGAAGTTCCAGCGCTTCATGGCGCCCTGGAACCCCTTGCCCTGGCTGGTGCCGGTGACATCGACGAACTGGCCGGCGACGAAGTGATCGGCGGTAATTTCCGCGCCGACTTCGATCAGGCTGTCCGGCGTGACGCGGAACTCGGCAAGCTTTCGCTTCGGCTCGACCTCGGCACGCGCGAATGTTCCGCGCTCCGATTTCGAAACCCGCGACGGCTTGCGTGTGCCGGCACCGACCTGCAGTGCGGTGTAGCCGTTCTTCTCTTCGGTCCGATGCGCCAGCACCTGCAGCTTTTCGAGCTTCAGGACCGTCACAGGCACGTGCTCCCCGGCATCTGTAAAGATGCGGGTCATGCCGACCTTCTGCGCTATCACTCCGGAACGCATCTGAGCATTCCTTCCTTTCTGAGGTCCGCCCCGCCAGCTCTCGCTGTCAGGCTGCGGTCCGTTATTCTATTTAGAGCTTGATCTCGACGT
>JANORU010000440.1:0-8703 GCA_031415475.1 Hyphomicrobium sp. | reverse complement strand
CGGCGATGCTGGCGGCAAGCTTGAGGCTGGCGATGAAGCTTTCCGGATTGGCCCGGCCGCTGCCGGCAATATCGAATGCGGTGCCGTGGTCGGGAGACGTGCGCACGAACGGCAAGCCGAGCGTGACGTTGACGCCGCTGTCGAAGGCCAGCGTCTTGATCGGGATGAGAGCCTGATCGTGATACATGCACACCACGGCATCGTAGGTCTTACGGGCGGCGGCGTGAAACAGCGTGTCGGCCGAATGCGGGCCGGTGACAGCCAGGCCTTCGGCGCGAAGTTCTTCAATCGCCGGCCCAATAATCTCAATGTCCTCCCGCCCCAGCGCGCCCGCTTCTCCGGCGTGGGGATTGAGACCGGCAACGGCCAATCGCGGGCTGGTTATTCCGAAATCGTCAACCAGGGATCGCCAGGTCGTGCGAACGGTCTCAAAAATCAACGGTCGCGTGATTGCGGCCGGGACAGCCGATAGCGGAATATGGATGGTGAGCGGCACGACGCGCAGATCGTCGGAGGCGAGCATCATCACCGGCCGGGCGCTTCGTCCTGGCACCAACCGTTCAGCAAGGACGCCGAGAAATTCAGTGTGGCCCGGATGTTCAAAGCCTGATTGGTAGAGCACGCTCTTAGCTATCGGCGCGGTCACTACGGCGCTGGTTTGACCGCTGACGACCGAGGCAACGGCGGCTTCAATCGCGGCAATGACGGCCCCGGCGTTCACTGGCGAAGGCTTTCCGGCCATCACGCTCTCAGCAACATCGATCGCCATGACGGGCAGTCCCGACGCGAAGACGTCGACGGCCTCAAGTGCCCTGGTTATTTTGACGATCGGGACAATGAGCCCGAGTTGGCGTGCGCGCTGGGTGAGAACTTCGGGAGCACCGAAGACGACGAACGGTGAGAGGGCACGGGTCGTTCTTTGGGCCCAGCTTGCCAGAATAATGTCGGGCCCGATTCCTGCCGGGTCGCCCATCGTGACAGCGAGTGGGCTCAAGCGTGGAGGCGCTGCCGGCGCCATCAGCGGTACTCGATGGAGGCGTCCTGGCGGAGATCCTTGAGATGTTTCTTTGCCAGGACTTCGAATTCCTTCTGTCTCAGCTCGCTCTGAGCCGATTGCCGGCGTTCGAGATCGGCCTTCAGTTCCTTGCGTTTGCAGACAGCCCAAATCTCGATACCGCCGGCGGCCACTGACGGCGGCAACAGTTCGTCATCCTTGGCATTGAGCAGCAGGGATCGCGTTGGCTCGGCGAAGCTATTGGCTGGCTTGCTGCCGAGCGTCTCGAATTTGGCACCAGGAACGGCAGTGGCATTGCCAGCCATGCCGGCACACCCGCCACCCCGGCTGGCAATTGCCTCGGCCTCGGCAAGTCGCTGTGCAAGCACCTTCTGATCGATCTTCGCCGGGATCGGCAGAGTAATTCTCTGGACCTGCAACTCGAAACTGTCAGCGTCAGTCGATGGCGACTTCTCGACAAGCCGGTCGACATCGCGCTCGGTCACGGCGACCTGGCTGCCGAAGCGGCGGCGGACAACTTCGTTCCACGACAGATTGGCCTTGAACCGGGCGCGCAGCAGATTGATGTCGCCGCCGCCACCCTTGATGTACTTGGCGAACTCCGCCTCGCTCATCTTGTTCTTCTCAGCCAGCGATTTCATGATCCGGTCGACATCTTCTTCGCCAACCACGACACTCAGCCGCTTGGCTTCCTGTAGCTTGAGCCGCTCGTCGATCAGTTCTTCAAGAGCATCCTTTTTGAGGCCGGGGGCGATGTTGTTGCGCGCACCGTCGACGGCCTGCTTTTGCAGTCCCATCGCGAACTCTTTTTTGCGCCGCTCGAAGATGTCGATAATCTTGTCGCGCGATTTTCCCGGATTGGCTTTGATCGTCTCGTTCAAAATGGCTTTCAGCTTCTCAGATGTCTTGGGCGACTTGATCATCGCCTTGAAGTTGGCCTGCGCTTGGTTGTTGACATTGGCGTTGTTGCCGAGCATCCGCTGGCGCTGGACAATCTCGTAACCGGTGATCGGCTCGTCGTTGACAAGTACGGCAATCGACTGGCCGGAACCTTTGACCTTGCCTGTCGTCCCGCTGCCCGAACGTTCGGGATCGATGGCCGCGGATTTGGTTGGTTGGGCTTTTTTGGCCGGTGCGCTTGCCGGTTTCTTTTTCGGCTTTTCCGCTGGAGCGGCAGCCGGCGTGTCGCCGGCCGGTGGGACCACGACCGGCGGCAGTGGCGCCGCAGCGGGGCCGCCCGACGGCGGGACGGTGACGGTCACATCGGACGACGAGGACGACGGCACCGTGACTGTGACTTCCTCAGCCGCCGCCCGTTCGACACCGGCTGCGAGCGCAGACAGCAGCGAGACGGCGGACAAGATCGTCAGACAGAGCGGTCGTCGCCGCATCACCAAATGCACTCCTCTTGCGCTGTGATTCGAAATCTCAGTGTAGCCCGACGGACCCTTTGTCCGCGGCTGCCTTAAGTGGGCTTATCCACGGCAAGAATGGCCCTGGCGTGGCAAATCCGGCGGCAGAAGGCCCAAGGTTGGCTCTTGATCGCACGGTTAACATGAGCTGTCGGCACCCGGGCCCTATCAGCGCGGCGGTTGATCGTCGCCAAACACCTTGTCGATCGCCGAGCTCTGGTAGTTGAACCCGCCGAGATATTTGTACTCGACCCGGAACATCAGCGTCTGATCGCTCTCGATGTCGCGACTTGGGTCATTGATGAAGGTCTCGCTATAGGTCGTGCTCAGCATGAAGCAGTCATCGAGATAGCGCAGTCCGATGCTGTCGGTCAGGCGCTGGCCTGCGTCGATGTCAAACCGCATAGCGCCGACCACACTCCAACGGTCGGTCAGCCGCAACGTCGCCAAGCCAACGATGTCTTGCTGGCTGTCGAGACCCAATTCCGGATCGCCGAAGGCATAGCTGTAGGTCGCCGCAGCTGAGAACGGACCGTAGTCAACCGCTGCCGAAATGTTTTGCCGGCGAAGATCGAAATCGCTTTCATCGAAGCGGCTTTGTGAGATGAAGCGGAAGGAGTCCGTCGGCGCGAGATAGAAGCCGAGGACGTAGTCGGACTTGTCGTTCTGCAGCCCGCTATCTGGCGAAATGATTGGGTTGCAGTTGTCATCGACACCGGGCGCGAACACGATTTCTTCAGGCTGCGGACCGGCGCCATCGGGATCGCAAGCAATTGCGTCGTTGGCGTAAATGTTCTCGCCTTTGAGATGGTAGCTTTGGCCGGCGAGGACCCGCGCATAGCCGCCATTGAAGGCCTGGAAGGTGTACTGAAGCCCGACGTTGACGCGTGTGCCCGTTTCGAACCGGTCGTAGCCGGAGGTCTTGCTGACTTCGAACAAATTGGTGTCGTCGAAAATCAAGCTCTTGGCATCTTCGTCGGGTAGCTCGCGCTGAACGACGCTGCCCTGGCGGGCGATGATCTGGCCGATCGGCTCGATGACGTGCGACGCGCTGGCCGTATTGGCGATCCACGGATAGGCGACGAGAACGCCGCCCGTGGCAAGGCCGCGAACAATTTGCTCGTCCTCGACCGCAGCGCCTGAGGCCGGGTCGCGGAAGTTGTTGTACTGATAGGCATCGCCGCGCAGCTCGGCGAACGGCGTGTAGGTAATGCCGAGCGAGTCAATCATGCGCCGGCGCCACTTCGCCTCGACGATGGCGCGTGACATTTCCTGATCGGCACGCTCTTCGAGGCCATCAGATCGCGTGAAGCTCAACGCGTTGGCATCGAACGAAAGTTCGCCGCCGAGAACCGGCCCATCGACGATGTAATTGTAATCGACGATCGGATGGACGCGGGATTCCGCAACGTCGGTATCGTCCAGCAGCAACCCGCCGAAATGATAGAACGTGGTCGCGAAATAGTTCCGGTCTGACAGGCCGTTAAAGTACAGCTTGTTGATGCGGTCGGTCACCAACACGTTGTCGAACTTGTAGAACCGGCGGAACGTGTCGTCGCTCTCAAGCGTGATGTCCCAACCGGCGCGCCACCAGCTCGACAACGAAAAATCGCCCCGGGTTTCGAGCGTGCCGCGCCAACCGTCGAGATCGTCGCGCTTCTCGTCGGAGACGCTATTGGGCAACTGACCGCCATCCTGATCGATCGCGGCCATCTTGACCGAGTATTCGCCGTCGAAAAGCTTGTGGCGCCAATAGCCCTGCCACAACACGCCCTGTTCCGACGAATACATCGGCGTGAACGTGAAATCGTAGTTCGGCGCGAGGGCAAAGTAGTACGGGATCTCGGCAAAGAATCCGAGGTCGCCCGAGCCGCCCATGTTCGGCGCTAAGAAACCGCTCTTGCGTTTCACCGTTGGGTCGGCGTGCTCGAAATAGGGGAAGTACGCGATCGGCTGGCCGAACATCTCGAACTGGGCATCTTGATAGCTGATCGTCTGCGCCGTCTGGTCGTGGATGACCTTACGGGCCGCGATGCACCACAGCGGCGGCGTGCTGCCATCGCTCTTGCACGGCGTGAACTTGGCGTTGGTAAACTCGGTCACGTTGCCGTCGCGGCGCGTGCCTTGTTCGGCTGAGATCCGCGAGTTGTCGCGCGCGACCACGCTCAACGACTGAATGAAGCCATCGCGGAAATCATCGGTCAGCGTGTAGCGCTCGGCACGGACGACGTTGCCGGTCTTCTGCGTGAGGACGACGTTTCCGACCGCGGACAGCGTGTTGGCGCCCTGATCGTAGATCACTTCATCGGCGGTCAAGTTGTTGCCGTCGTATTCGATCTCGACGTTGCCCTTGGCAATGACACGATTGCCCTTGGTGTCGTAGATCAGCTCATCACCGGTGAGATGCAGCGGTAGAGTGTTGTTCAGCTTCGGCGTTTCGCCGAACATTCCGCCCTTCGGTTTGGGGAATGCGCTGGGGATCGCCTTCTGCGGTGTGGACTGTGCCGCAGCATCGGTGGACGACATCGCGATCAGTGCAGAAACGCTGCCGATGCCAAATGCACAGATGCCAAGTGCCCATAGGACTGCAAACGCAGAAACGCGACGGCGGTCTGCGCGTTCAATGCGCGACCCCGTTGCGATCAAAGCGCTGTGTGTTGCTCGCGATAGTCGCAGAGCACGCATCACTCAGCCGTCCTCCTGGTGCAAGAGCACCGTCAATGAAACCAGGATGAGCAGGGACACCGGCATCCAAATTGCCACCCAGGGCGGCACCAAATCGGCAGTCCCGATCTGACGCGAAACCTCGGCAAACAGAAAGAAGCCAAACCCCCCGACCATTCCGGAAATGACCATAGTCTGGATGCCTCCGGAGCGGAATGACCGGAGCGACACAGTGGCGGCCAAAAGAACCATCGCCAGACAGAGGATCGGGCGTGACCACAGCAACTCGTACTGAACCCTCAGCCGGGAGGCTGAAAGTTTAGCCTTTTCAGCGACTTCAATCAGGCCCGGCAATTCCCAGAACGAGACCGAAATGACGGTGCCGAGGGCATCGGCGGCGCGCTCCGGCGTAAGGTATGTTGCGAGCAGAAAAGTCTTGAACTTTTCGGGCTCCTTGCCGACCCCGGAGACGAGTGCATTTTGCATCTCCCAGAAGCCATCCTTGAGCATTGCCTCGTCGGCCTCTATCCGCTCGGCGAAACTGCCGTCGCGTGCGAACACGAAGGCCGTCACGGTGCGCAGCAGAGCGCCCCGATTGGTGACCTGCGCCGCGGTCATCACCGATTGTCCGTCGGGTCCGTCCTGACGTAGCCAAGAGCCGGCGCCGCCGGTCTTCAACATATTGGATTCACGACCAAAATACTGAGAGAACAGGCGTTCCGCCTCGCTTCGAGCACTGGCCGCAAGCGGGTTATAAACGACCAGCCCGAACACGCCGAGCAGGGCAGCGATGGCCAGGCCGGGACGCAGGAATTGCCAGACCGACATGCCAGCGGCGCGGATGACGGCCAGCTCGCTTTTGCGCGACAGCGTCAGCAGGGCGCCGATCGAACCGACAAGGACTGCGAAGGCGATCAGAAACTCGGTGTAGGCCGGCAACCGCAGCAGGGTCAGCCAGGCGACCTTCCAGGCGGCGACGCTGCCGTATTTGCCGGATTGGCGCAGGATTTCAACGAGATCGATCATGTAGATCAACAGCGAACAGACTGCGAACGTCGCCAGGATCGCAACCAGAAAGCGGCGCGCGATATACCGGTCGAGGGTCGAAGGCCAGATCCGCATGGTGCTAGCCCTCCGCCGGTTTTGCAGCACTCCGCCGGGTCCAAAGCGCTTTGAGAGCGGTGATCAGGCGATCAGACACGTCGGCTACCCGGTCGCCCAAGCTCGGGCCGCGGCGTTGCCGGCTGCCGAGCGCAATCCCCACAACGGCGAGGGCGATGGCACCGAGCGGGATAGCGTAAAGCAGCGGATAGAGCCCGGCTTTCTGGGCGATCAGATTGTTGACGCCAAGGCCCGCAAGCCGGGCCATCGCACCGGCTAGAAAGCCCGCGACAATGGCCTGTCCCCGGTTCTGGCGGGTGCTGCGTGCTTGCCCTGCCGAGGCGATGGCGATCAGCACGAAGGCAATCGGGTAGATCGGGCTCGAAAAGCGTTCATGCAACTCGGCAACGTATTGCCCCGGCGACCGCTTGAAGCTCTGGCTGTTCGGATCGGGATTGACGAGTTCGGAATAATACCGTTCGCGCGGCTTCAGATCGAGATCGTCTGACGCTTTCTGTTCGAACTCGTCGAGATCAATGGCGTATTTGTCGAACGCTATGATCTGCGACGGCTCGTTCGGATCGGGGTGGCGCACGATATGGCCGTCGGTCATGATCAGATAGGCGGTCGGGTCTTGCTTCACGATCACGCCATGCTCGGCGAGGTAGGACGATTCCTCCTTGCCCTTGCGGCTGTCGTGCATGATGAGGCCACGCAATTCGCCGTTGGCCGCACGCTCGCGAATATGGAACGTCAATCCGTTCTCCGGGCTCGAGAACCGTCCCGGTTGAATGACCTGCGCCAGAAGGTCGGTCCGCATTTCGACGATCAGCGAGCGCAGCTCGCGAAGGCTCCACGGCATCGCAATGTGATTGACGAACGAGACCGCGGTCAGAACGATCAAAGCCAGCGCGATCAACGGCCGGGCAACGCTCCAGGTCGTGGCGCCAGAGGCTGTGAAGACGATCAGCTCGCTGTCACCATTCAGCCGGTTGAGCGTGTGCATCACGGCAATCAGCAGGGCGAATGGAGCAATCAGCGCCAGGAGGTTGGGCAAGGCGAGGGTGGTCATCTTGAACAGCGCGAGGGCATCCTGACCCTGACTGGTGACAACGTTGAGCTGGCGGAGCGCGAGCGCGATCCACACGATCCCGGACAAGGAACTGAGGATTAGAATTAACGCGCCGGCAGCCTGGCGGAAGACGTAGCGCGAGAAGATCGTCATGCGTCGGCTTCCACTGTCGCGTCGCCTTGCCGGTCACTTCGGCGGGATGACCTAACTTCTTGCTAAAAAAGAGCAAATCAACCGCTCGTCCGGAACCGGCCGACGCTCTGCGGTGCCATGCGAGAATGGCGGAAATTCGGCTCTTTAGCTCCCTCATCGGCCTTAATCGCAATTGGCCGTCATCCCACTGGGAATCCGCCGCCATGGCCGCTCAGCCGGTCAATCTGGTCACTCCGGAACCCGCCTAAAGCGCTGACACTCTTGCGCTTCGCCCGCAACTGTCTAATCTTCGTTTTGCAACTGATTTCCTCACCTCTAGGCAGTCGATCGGCGGTTCGGCACCGGTTCGCCGGTCGTTGCCTGGACATGCCGCGCGGCCGTGACCCCAGATGCGGATTGCCGCCAGCTCGTACAACCCCAGCTCGTACAACCCAAGACTGACACCCTCAAACGTACGTCGCCCTCCAGGAGCCCAATAGTCTCATGACCAGCCGTCTCGCAATTGAGTTCGTCTCGTTGACGTCCGATCCGGAAGCTCACTGCCTGGTGTTCGCCGGCAGCGGTCTCGCGTTCGGCGCGACGGTCGAGGCTCTCAACCAAAAATCCGGTAACGCCATCACCAAAGCGGCTGAGGCGGCAAGCTTCAAGGGCAAATCGAAAACTTCAATCGAGCTGCTGGCCCCGCCGAAAGTGTCCGCTTCGCGCCTGGTGGTGCTGGGTGCGGGAACGCCGGCCGATCTCAGCGAAACCGACCTTGCCAATCTCGGCGGAGCAGCGTTCGCCCAACTGACGTCACGCAAGGCGGCGAAGGCGAGCATCATCGCCGACTTCAATGGACTGAACGCTACGAAGGCCGACGACGCTGCCGCTCAAATTGCGTTCGGAGCACAGCTGCGCCATTACAGCTTCACCAAGTATCAGACCAAGAAGTCTGACGCTGGCAACGGCGACGATGCGGCCGACCCTGCGGCCAACTCCCAGCGCGATGGGTTGAGCAAACTGACGATCCACGTCGCCGACCCCGGCAAGGCGCGGGCCGCGTTTCAACGGCTCGCAGCGATCGCTGGCGGCGTCGCAATGGCCCGCGATCTGGTCAACGAACCGGCCAATGAATTAGGCCCCGTCGAGTTTGCCGATCGCGTGAAGGAGCTTGAAAGCGTTGGTCTGGATGTCGAAATTTTCGATGTCGATGAGCTCACCGCACTGAAAATGAACACGCTTTTGGCGGTTGGGCAGGGCAGCACGCGACCGTCGCGGGTTGCGGTCATGCAGTGGATGGGCGCCAA
>JANORU010000439.1:0-1865 GCA_031415475.1 Hyphomicrobium sp. | reverse complement strand
GTGGCCGAACAGACGGCAACCGTTCTTACCGAGGGCACCTGCTCGATCACCGCGACGCAGGCTGGAAATGTCAACACCGCTGCTGCCGAGCCGGTAGTGCAGTCGTTCGTCATTACAAATCCCACGATTGCAATTGCTCCTGAATCGCTTCCGGACGGCAAGGGTGGAACGGCGTACTCGCAGAAACTTACGGCCGCCAGCGGCACGGCCCCCTACGCGTTTGCCATCGGCAAACCGGCGGCGGCCGCAGCGGGTAACACGTCGAACAAAGCCGCGAATGAAATTCCCGGCGGCAGTCTTCCGAATGGTTTGACGCTTGCCAGCGATGGCACGATCTCGGGCACTCCGACGAAATACGGAACATTCAGCTTCAGCGTGACGGCAACAGACGCCAAACAGCATCAGGGCGGCAGAGTATACACGCTCAATATCGTCACTCCGACGCTCGCGGCGTCGCCCGGACGGATCCCGAATGCGACCAGCGGCAGCAGATATAGCGGCGTGACGTTCACAGCATCCGGTGGCGTTGGCCCGTACACGTTCTCATTGAAGCAGGGTACGTCGCTGCCGCCGGGAATAACGCTCTCACCCACCGGTGGGCTCTCGGGAACGCCGACGGACGACGGGCAATTCACCTTCGTGCTCGTGATCGAGGATTCGGGCGGCGCGAAAAACGAATTTAGCTACTCGTTGTTCGTTCGTGCTCCTGCAGCCCCGCCGGCGCCGACGATCGCGCTCGCCCCGGCAACTGTCCCGAATGGCGACCAAGGTGTTGCCTACTCCGCCACAACACTCAAGGCGACGGGCGGCAAGGCGCCTTACACGTTCGCGGTCTCGGCGGGCGCATTGCCGGCCGGATTGGCGCTGACATCTGCCGGCGTCTTGAGCGGCACGCCTTCGGAGCATGGCGCTTTCAATTTCACCGCAATTGCAACCGACGCCGATGGCTTCTCGGGAACGCGCGCCTATGTGCTGACCGTTTCCACCACGTTCATTGAACAGCGCACGAGCGAGGTGAACCGCAACTTCCTGTCGCGGCGCGCCGATGTGTTGACCTCTCAGGCGCCCGACAGAACGCGCAATTTCCGCCGCCTCGGCGATAGCATGATGACGGGCGATGGCGGCGGCGGTTCTGCGGGCCAGCAATTCACAGGCGGCGACAAAGTTCCGTTCTCGCTCGGTATGTCCGGTAGCGAGGATGGTGATGGTCCGACGAAGTTCAGCTTCTCGACCAGCCTGCAGCAAATGCTGCAAGGCGCCCGCAACGCGCAGAAACTCGGAGCCGGACCCGCTCAATTGGGATATGGCGGAGCGGAAACGCCGGCAGTGCTCGGCGGCATCAACCAGAACTTCGATTTCTGGGTCGAAGGTCATCTGACGCACTTCAGCGGCGACGCGGCGCGCGACAGCGGCGATCTCAGCGTCGTCTACATCGGCACGGATTACCTGGTGATGCCGGGCCTGTTGATCGGCGCCTTGGTGCAGGTCGACACGATGGATCAGAAGAACTCGGCGCTCGGCAGCGAAATCGAAGGGCGCGGTTGGCTTGCCGGCCCGTACATGGCCGCACGCCTGACGGCCAATCTGTTCTTCGATGCACGCGTGGCTTGGGGCCGGTCGGAAAATGACACCTCGCCCTTCGGCACCTATACAGACACCTTCGATACCACCCGTTGGCTGTCGCAAGCCAACTTGACCGGGAATTGGGAGCTGGGCCCCTGGCGCGTGACGCCCAACAATTGCGTCAACTAAAATGAGTATTAGAACGAAGGCAAAACAAACAGCAAATGCAAAGCCAACCCCGGTCAGAACGTTAATCTTGGCCGCAAGAAATTATGTCCAGAGAATTACTAAAGCAACAAAAC
>JANORU010000438.1:0-1653 GCA_031415475.1 Hyphomicrobium sp. | reverse complement strand
CCGTGGATGACGCCGTAGTGCGAGAACGGAAACCACCAGGCGGTAAACATCGCCCGCGCAATTGCGTTGCGCTGTTCGATCGGGTCTTGCTTATGATCGAGCAGCTTGGCGCCATCGAGCCAGGTCATAGTCAAGAGCCGCTTGGTCGACAGCTTCGGCACGATTTCAGGAACACGCACCACGGCGCCGGTAATGGGCGAGCGAAACCCTGGCCCAAACATCGCCGCATAGAGCCGCGTGTGGCGGGCTTCGAGATCGTAATCGAGTTCTTCGCGCAGCCGCGCCGCGATCTCCTGCAGAATTTCGGCGGTGTGTACGCCCGGGTTCATGCGGGCATGGAGCGCGAACACGAGCTTCAGCTGAGTGAGATCGGCCTCGACCGCCGACTGCATATCCGGATATTGCAGCTTGACGGCCAGCGCCCGGCCATCGTGCGCCGTGGCGCGGTGCACCTGACCGAGCGAGGCCGACGCAATCGACGCCTCTTCGAAACTGGCGAAGCGCTGGCGCCATTCGGGCCCGAGTTCTGCGATTAACCGGCGGCGCACGAACGCCGGCCCCATCGGCGGCGCCTGGCTTTGCAATTGCGACAGTTCACGCGCGTATTCGGGTGGCAGCGCTTCGGGAATGGTCGAGAGCAATTGCGCGACCTTCATCAGCGGGCCTTTGAGCCCGCCAAGCGCGGCGGCGAGTTGTGCTGCCTGGGCCGAGCGGTCGCCCTCGAAACCGAACAGCCGCTGGCCGGCGACCTTGGCCGCCACCGTGCCGACATTGGTGCCGACTTTCATGTAACGCGCGGCGCGGGCCGAAAAGCGATTGTCTTCGTTGGTCATTCTGTCCTGCTGGCGGCCCTGCTGGTTGGACGCGTCCTCGTCTTTTACGTGGTTGTAACGCGACAGGATTGCCAGAGGATGGCATGAACAGCGCGACACTTATTGTGAGGACACAATGCGCTGGCTTGCCACCCTCGGTTTGTTCGCTCTTGCAGCCGCCGGACCGCTCGCTGCTGAACCCGCGCCGGCGTCCAAGCCCGCAGGGCAAATGTTCAAGAGCGCCACCTGCGACTGCTGCAGCAAATGGCAGGCGTACATGGCCAAGAATGGCTATGCGCTCGAAAGCAAGGAGATGTCGAGCAAGGACCTGCACCGCTTCAAGGTGCATATCGGCCTGACACCCGATCAGTCCTCCTGCCATACGGCGATGATCGACGGCTACGCCATCGAAGGACACGTGCCGGCGGACGACGTCACCCGGCTGTTAAAGGAACGCCCCGAAGCGATTGGGCTCTCGGTTCCGAAAATGCCGGTCGGCACGCCGGGCATGGAACAAGGTGATCAGAAGGATCCTTATGAGGTGTTGCTCATCAAGAAAGACGGCACGACCGAGGTGTGGTCGAAGCATTGAGAATGTCAAACTTAACGTCCAACACCTAACCGAGAAAGCGCATTGGATGAATGGTCAATGGGTCGGCAAATACACTGGAACCAACAGCGGTAGCCTAGTTCTTGACCTTTGACCCTGCCCCCGCCAGGGTTCTCGATTTGAGGTAGAGTCCGTTCCTCCAGAGAGGAGACGGACGATGCGTAAGAGCCGATTTTCAGATGAACAGGTGATTGCGATCCTGCGCGAGCAGGAGGCTGGGCGGGCGACGGC
>JANORU010000437.1:0-3951 GCA_031415475.1 Hyphomicrobium sp. | reverse complement strand
AGACATTGCTGAAAACGCTCCGCCAGTATCCCTCAGACGTGACATGCACGTCGGAAAGACGGGGCTCATCGTTGTAGGCTTTGTTCAACGGCTTCAGCGGATAGCCGAGCACATCGTTGCGGCTGTAGTAATTCTCCCAGCGCGCGTGTTTGGCGAGATCGGGCGGCAGCGAGACACCGGGAAAGGCCGGATGTTCGCCGTTGCGGCGTGATCTGGTGATCGGGATAATGCTGTCAGGTCCGAACGTGAACGTAAACAGCGGAATGTTGCAGCCCATGGTGATGAAGCCGGCGAGCGTATCGAGCCGGCGGAAGGGCGAGCCGTCCTTCAGGTAGGCCGCGAACTCGCGCACCTTATCGTCGTCGCCGCGCAGCCGGTCGTCACCAAACTGCTTCACCGTATTGGTGTCCCAGGCAAAGCTCGACAGAATGTGGCAGCCGAGCGAATGGCCGATGAACACCAGCGGACAATTCGACGGCACACGGTTGTCGAGCCGGTCGATGGCCGCCCGCACCGCCCCCTGGATCTGATAGTAGGATGAGTTGGCGTGCGCCTTGGTCTTCTGGTAGGCGGCGGCATCACCGAGCCCCTGCAGAACCAAGCGGCGATAATCGTTGTCGGACACGAGGCTCTGCGATGTCAGTTTGCCGAGGTAATCGGCTTGCCGCTCCCGCACCACCGGGGCCCAATAGGCGGATTCGAAATCGACATTGCCGCGCAAATGCTTGGGCAGCGCCGCCAGGATGCGCTGCTGCATCGGCAGATGGTATTTGTCGTCGAAATTGAAGATGCCGTGCACAAACAGAACAGCGATCTGACGCGCCATGACTTGACCCTGCGACCTGGAACCCCCGCGCCCCACACCTTAGTCTGCGACCTGACATGGTGGCCGTGGCCCGGTCAAGGCGGGCTCATCCGGGGCCGGACGAAATTGACAGGCAAGGCTGGAATTGCGCCGCTGTGGCCCATATCGGCCAACTATCCAAAGGCGGCCGGCCCGCGCTAGACTAGTGTCGCGAACTCCCATCGGACCTGTGGACGTCATGAACGCGCGCGAACCCCACCTTACTGGCACCCGGCCCGGCACAGAACCGCTTCGCTTCTATGGCGAAGCTGTGCCGTCGCGCCTGCTGATCGGCACCGCACTCTACCCCTCGCCGCAGATCATGGCCGACGCCGTGCGCGCCTCCAAAGCCGGCATCGTGACCGTTTCGCTCCGCCGCGAGCAGGCCCGTGGCGCAACGGGTGAGCGGTTCCTCGACTTGATCCGCGCGCTCGACGTTCGCGTGCTGCCCAACACCGCCGGCTGCCGGACGGCAAAGGAAGCCATCACCACCGCCGAGATGGCGCGCGAACTGTTCGAGACCGACTGGATCAAGCTCGAGGTCATCGCCAACGACGATACGCTGCAACCCGATTTGTTCGGTCTCGTCGAGGCGGCCGCCGTGCTGGCGCGCGACGGATTCAAAGTATTTCCCTACACGACCGAAGATCTCGGCGCCGGCGAGCGGTTGCTGGCGTCGGGCTGCGAAGTTCTGATGCCGTGGGGCGCGCCGATAGGAACCGGGCGCGGGCTCGCCAACCGTTATGGCCTTGCCTCGATGCGGGCGTACTTCCCCGGCGTGCCGCTGGTCATCGATGCCGGCATCGGTGCGCCGTCGCACGCGGCCGAGGCGATGGAACTCGGCTACGATGCCTGCCTGCTGAACACGGCCGTCGCCAAGGCCGGCGATCCGGTGCGCATGGCCGAAGCCTTCGCCATGGCGATCGACGCCGGCCGCACCGCCTTCGAAGCCGGTCTCATGCCGCCGCGCGATATGGCCCAGCCTTCAACGCCGGTTGCCGGCACGCCGTTCTTCGTGTCCGAGCCCAAGATTTCTGGGCCCAAGCCGTGAGCGGGCTTTCTGTTTTTTACCCGATCGTGCCGAACATCACTTGGTTGGACCGTCTGCTGCCGCTCGGCATCGAAACGGTCCAGCTGCGCATCAAGGACGCTTTGCCAGACGAGATCGGCCGCCAGATCCGCGCCGGTCTCGCCGCGGCGCGGGCAAGCGGCTGCCAGCTGATCGTCAATGACTACTGGCAGGAAGCGCTCGATGCCGGAGCGGATTTCGTTCACCTGGGCCAAGACGATTTGGCTGGCGCCGACGTCGTGGCCTTGAAGCGCGCGGATGTGCGCATCGGCATCTCAACCCACAGCGAAGATGAACTCGAGGCCGCACTTAGCGCCGGGCCGGACTATGTGGCGCTCGGGCCGATTTATGAGACCAAATTGAAAGCAATGGCCTGGCCGCCGCGAGGGCTTGACCGCATCGGTCAATGGAAGCGCAGGATCGGCGCGTTGCCTCTGGTCGCCATCGGCGGCATCACGCCGGAGCGGGCCGGCGCCGTGCTCGACGCCGGCGCCGATAGCGTCGCCGTCATCACTGATTTCATGACCGCACCGCATCCCGAGGCACGCGTGAAATTGTGGCTCGATTGGGTTCACGCGCGGCAGAAAAAATCCTGAGCCGCGAGCGCTTGGGCGTCACGCCTTTTCGCGGGCAATCGCGCGCCAGCCGATATCTGTCCGGCAAAAGCCTTCCGGCCAGTCAATCAAGGCAATCGCTTGGTAAGCGCGCGCCTGAGCCTCGGCGACGGTTTTGCCGCGCGCGGTGACATTCAATACACGGCCGCCATCGGCAAGTATGCGGGCACCGTCGCGCTTGGTGCCGGCATGAAAAATCTCGACGCCCTCAATCTTCGCGGCGCGGTCCAGCCCCTTGATCTCGGTTCCCTTGCGCGGCGGTCCGGGATAGCCCTCGGCCGCCATCACCACCGTCAACGCAGGGTCATCGCTCCAGCGAACATCGAACGTCGACAAAACGCCGTCAGCGGTTGCCAGCAATGCCGCCAGCAGGTCCGACTTCAAACGCATCAACAGCACCTGCGTCTCGGGATCGCCGAAGCGCACGTTGTACTCGATCAGCTTCGGACCATTCTTGCCGATCATCAGACCGGCAAACAGCACACCCTTGAATGGGATGCCGCGTGTGTTCATGCCGGCAACGGTCGGCCGGATGATCTCGGCCATCACTCGCTCGGTCATGGCCGGCGTTACAATGGCAGCCGGCGAATAGGCGCCCATGCCGCCAGTGTTCGGCCCGGTGTCGCCATCGCCGACGCGTTTGTGGTCCTGGGCAGCAGCAAGCGGCAAGGCCGTTTCGCCATCACACAGCGCGAAGAAACTCGCTTCCTCGCCGTCAAGAAACTCTTCGATGACGACCTCGGACCCGGCATCCCCAAAAGCGCCGCCGAAGCAGGCGTCGATCGCCGCATCGGCCTCGGCGTGCGTTTCCGCGATGACAACGCCTTTGCCGGCCGCGATGCCATCGGCCTTGACGACGACGGGAAGCACATGCGCCGCGGCATAGCGCTTGGCGGCGGCGGCCTCCGTGAAGCGCTGATAGGCGCCGGTCGGGATATTGAACTCCCGGCAGAGATCTTTAGTGAAGCCCTTCGAGCCTTCAAGTTGGGCGGCGGCTTTGGTCGGGCCGAAATGTTTGATGCCCGCTGTGCCGAGCGCGTCAGCTAGCCCGGCGACGAGCGGCGCTTCCGGTCCGATGACCACGAAATCGATTTTTTCGGTGCGGCAGAAGGCGATCACAGCGTCATGATTGCACACGTCGAGCGCGCGGCACTCGGCAACGGCGGCAATCCCGGCGTTGCCCGGCGCACAGATGAGCTTGGTCAACAGCGGACTGGCGGCGATCGCCCAGGCCATCGCATGTTCCCGACCGCCAGCGCCGATCAACAGGATATTCATGCCGCTTCCCGGTTGTATTCCGGGCGCTGGTGTAGCATCGATCGATCCGTAAGCAAGAGACCCGCTCCGTGACAGACACGCCCACACCCGCACCGCGCAACAACACGCCCGAATTTTCGGTGTCCGAACTGTCCGGCGCCATCAAA
>JANORU010000436.1:0-1843 GCA_031415475.1 Hyphomicrobium sp. | reverse complement strand
GTGCAAGACGTTGTGATGCCGGCGGCTATTCCAATAGCAGGTGGTCAAGTCGCCGGGTATGCGCTCAACTGGGTTGCCGCGTACAGGCACACATTCAAGGTCGAGCCGCCCATATCCGTTGCGCTTTTCTACTCCCAGTTTGAGCATGCCTTCGGCCCGTTCTCGGGCCTGGCAGAGCGGGAGCAGCGCAAGTACGTCAATACAACGGAATTCATCAATGCACATCTCGCGCGAAAGTAGCTCCTCCATCGAGCGGATGGCTTACGGCACGCGTTGCGTGTTTGCAGCTTCCGCTCGTGTCGACTGGTAGGCGTCAGAACTCATGCCACTGCAGCGCCAAGCCTTCACACATTGCTACGTGGACGAGAGCATCCATGACTCTCATGGATTTGTTGTCTCCGCCTTGGTGTTTGCGGACTCCCGTTTCGATGACAAGGTTGCCGAAGCTCTCCGTGCGTCAGGACTACGACTGCCCGATGAAGAGTACAAGAGCAGCGTCCGGATGGACACGGATCCACGCATGCAGGAAGCCCGAGGCTCTCTGATTCATGTACTCAACACTTCGGCTCGTGTAGCCGTAGTCGTTGGTCCGTTCCATCGACCGCGACTCGGAAGACAGGTTCTGCAAGCACTGCAGTCGGTGGTGATTCGGAACGGCATCGAACGCGAGGGTCTGAACGTCTTCTTCGACCGGGAAATGTTCTCGTCTCAAGACGACGCCACGCGTCTTCAGCGGCTCTTCCATGCGTTGCAGGGCGTTGCCGTGCACGCGCAACAAGACTCGAAACTCCGATTCGGTGTCCAAGCCGCTGACGCGGTCGCCCATGCCTTTGGTCAGATCATCAAGCAGGCTGTGGTCGGAAAGCCGAAGATGGTTGACGTTGGCGGCAGTGGCACAGGGTATCCGGCGAACACCAAGGTTCCGCTGGGATGGGAGCTCCTGACGAACCTTCGCTACTCGCTGTTCACCCGCCCGGTCGTCTACGACGGATCTGTATACCCAAACGAGTGCGACCCCACCGTCTTGGACCCACAGAACGACGACCCTGTTTCGTTTGCGCAGCATCCCGTTCTACTTGGATGGGGTGTCCAGATTGCGCCTGAATCTGAGGCCCAACTACGCTTGTGCGTCGAGCAAGCACTCGGAACGCTATGGCTCGGTTGTGTTCACTGATGCCCAACCCTTTAGCCGAATCGGGTCGCGTCACTCTTATCCCACTGGGCCCGCTGCGTTTCTCTGACATCATGAGCCTTCGACGCAACAGTCCCTATGAGCAAGACATCTGCCGCGAAAACCTCACCTGACCGGCGTGGCGATGCGCCGCTGCGCCGCGCCGACATCGCCGCCGGCAAGCTGGTGTTGCGCAAGCGCGCCGTCAGCGGCGCCGTGCTGCCCCACAAGCGGCGCGTGAACATCTTTCTCGATGGCGCCGTGATCGAGCACTTCAAGACCAAGGCCGGCGCGCGCGGCTACCAGACGCTGATCAACGAGGCGTTGAAGCAAGCGATCCAGACCGAAGCGATCGAGGCCGTGGTGCGCAAAACGATCCGCGAGGAATTGCGGCGGACGTGACCGGGCGACCCCTGTCGCACTCAGAACACCCACCGGCCCATACTGCGCGCCATGGCTCTAGCTCATACCGTTCCAGGCCAGGCTGTCGATGTTCAGCCCCTCGGCGCTCATCTGCCGAGCGCGAAGACCGTCGCGCTGTTCAAGTCCGAGGACCTCGAGGTCATGCGCCTCGTGCTGCTCGCCGGCAAGTCACTGCCGCCGCACAAGGTGCCGGGCGAGATCACGGTGCAGTGCATCGAGGGCGTACTCGATGTCACGGCCGACGGCCGC
>JANORU010000435.1:0-4232 GCA_031415475.1 Hyphomicrobium sp. | reverse complement strand
GCGTTGCCGTGGGTGGCCGCCTGTTGCGTGCGGTGTTGGCGCGGCTCCGCCGCGACGCACGCAATCGCCGCTGCGCGGCGACGCGGCCATGACGTTGTGAATGGGGACATGACCCGAACTCTGCGAATTCGGGTCATATCCCCTCGTCATCAAATAGCTCCCGCAGCCCGCGATCTTGCGATCCGTGGAGTTGAGAGAGAAGTTCGGGTCCTGCCGGTCCCGCCGAAGGCGGGCAAATTGCCAGCAGGCAAATCGGGGGAGCGGGGCGCGTCGTCACCACGGTCTTCCGAATTGGTAGTAAAGGCGCCGAGACGCCCCGCTTTCAGGATTCTACTCCGGGCCTCCGTGGCTTTCCCGGCATCGCCGCCCACTCTCTTAACCAAGGTGGCCCGAGGTGCCTGCATCGCGGCAGGGGTGGTGGGTCGTGCGAGAGGGTTGCTCAACGTTCGAGCAAGAAGGTCCTCTCGATCCTGATCCCACATCGCACTTCAAGACGTCTCTAGAAACGCCCCCGAATGATGCGGGATGAGCGGAGTATCGTTCAGATGAACAGCGCGGGGATAACTTTGGGCGTGAGATTTTTTGCGAACCTTCCAGTCATCATGAACCGCGAAAGTTATCCCCGCGCGCGTCACCCCCTCCCGCCCGGTTTTCCGGAAGGCCGCGCCGCACGGCGCGGGCTATCCGGGATCTTACAAGGCTGCTGCTCAGCGATATGTCGATGCTGGTAAAGGTCCCGGATAGCCGCGGAATTGATCGCGCACTTATCTCACTGCACTCGGGCCGCGGCTTCCGGGAAACCGGGTTGTGGGAAAGCGGTGCTAGCATGCGGCGCATTACGGCTCGCAAATTCGCGAGCCTAAAGACGCCCTACGGAGTAGTAGGATGGGTCGGATTCAGAGTCACTTGTAGGGTCGGTCAAGGGCGCGAACGCGCCGGAGGCGCGCACTTTCAGCGCCCGCGACCCACCGGCTTCGTCGACCACGCGCGAATTTTGAAATCAACGGTGGGTCGCGCCGGGTTTGGATTTTGTGATTCCACGACGGGATTATGGCCGGCTTGATCCACCCTACAAGGGTTCCGTTCTTTTTGCCGGGACTTGGGGTGCTGTGCGGCTTGCAACAGGGTACCCAATTGCACACCCCTCACCCCCTCGTCACCGCCGTCACGTGATAGACCGGCCGATAGCGGCGCGAGCTGATGGTGATGCGTTCGCCGATCAGCGGTTGGGGTTGGCCGGCGACGACGAACAGTACTGCGAGCCCGCTGTCGGTGACGAGCTCGCCGAAATTACCGCGCCACGATCTGACGACGCCGGAGAAGACATGGCTGCCCGGTTCGAACAGATCCTGGTCGTCCATGGTCTTCACTCCACCCGCCCTCGCAATGAGGCCGGTCATTCCAATTGGGCCACTTCGGCGCCGCTCGTCCGCCGCCCATGCCCCTACTAGGCCGATCCTATTGGACAACTTGATGGCTAGCTAGACGACCTTGGCCGTATCAAGCGCCGCCAGCAGCCGTTTCAGGGTGTTGAGGGTCGAGCGGTCGAGGCGGCTATCGACGCGGGCCGGGCGGAAGTGGAGCTGGAACGCGCGCAGCACGAAGCCCATGGCCTCATCGATGGCCCCGTTCGCTTCGATGCCGTAGCCATAGTGGTCGAGCAGGCGGCGAGCCTCCCGCACCATTGGGCCGTCGTCGCCCGGACCGAAGCCATTGTCCTCTGGGTCAAGCCGCGACGGAGCCACCCAATGGCCGACACCGGACTTAGCGAGCGACTTCCAATCGAACTTCTCGCCGGGGTCGATTTTGCGCGACGGCGCGATATCGGAATGCGCCAGCACGCGATCCCGCGCGATGGCGTGGCGAACGACGATGTCCTTCGCCAGCGCGATCACGGATTTCATCTGCGCTTTGGGAAAATCAGGATAGCCGTGGGTGTGGCCGGGGTTCTGGATCTCGATGCCGATCGATGCCGAGTTGAGATCGAGGAGACCATGCCAGGAGGACACGCCGGCGTGCCAGGCGCGCTTCTCTTCGGCCACCATCTGGATGATGCGGCCATCGGTGTCGATCACGTAGTGGCAGGAGACTTTGCAATCGGGCCGCGACAGAACATCGAGCGCCCGCTCGGCCGTCGGTAGGCCGGTGTAGTGCAGAATGACGATCGACGGCGTCAGGCCACCAATGCGCGGCTCGATGTTGGGCGATGGGTAAAGATCGCGGACAAGCGCACTGTCGGGCTCGGTGATCATCTGGCCGGGCCTCCACGGGTTCGCTCGGCCTCAATCGCTTCATAGGCGGCGTTGATGGCGGCGAGCTTGGCCGTTGCAGCCTTGACGACGGCGGCCGGCGCGCCCTGAGCAATGAGCCGGTCGGGATGATGGACCTGGACAAGTTTTCTGTAGCGGGCGCGGACCTCGGCCGCACTTGCCCCGGCATCGAGTTCGAGGATCGCATAAGGACTATCAGGATCGTGGACGAACAGCGCTTTGATGCGCCGGTACTCAGCACTCGAATAGGAAAAAATACCGGCGACCGTTTTCAGGAAATTGTCCTCAGCCGGATGCAGAACGCCGTCGGCGCAGGCGACGTACATCAGGCTCTCGAACACGTTGCGTTTGATATCGGGCTCCGCTTTCAATGCGTACGCGATGCGCGTGGCATAAGTTTCAAAGCCGGCGGTATCGGTTTTGGCGAGATCGTAGACCTGGCGAATGCGCACGACATCTGCCGGATCGGGCTCGAGAAAGCGTTCGAACGCGTCCGCTTCGACCTTGACGGCGACGCCGTCGGCGGCCGCCATTTTCGCGGCCAAGGCGACGAATGCCTGTGTGAAGGCAACGCTTTGCGTGCCGCTGCGGCGCTTCAAGAAGCGGTAAAGGCCAAGCCGGCGAGCCAGCCGGGAAAGACGGCGGCGCAGCCATCCCGGCCGCGCCGCCCAAATACTTTCCGCAGTGTCGTGTCGAGTCATACTGGTCTCATAGCCGGTTTTGCGGCCGCCATGAAGCCGTCGCGTACCGCCGCCGGCCGCACTTGGCCGCCATCGTTTTGCCGCCGTTGACGGGGGTGCGATCCGCCGATAGCTGAGGGGTAACCCACAGAGGTGCCGGGAGACGTTATGGCGGGCCGAACGATACCGCGCGCGCCGCAAGGCCAGTGGCACTTCTGGATCGACCGGGGCGGCACGTTCACCGATATCGTGGCGCGGCGGCCGGACGGGCGGCTGATCGTTAACAAGCTGCTGTCGGAGAACCCGGCCGCCTACGCCGATGCGACAATTGCCGGCATTCACCAGTGCCTTGGCGTCGCGAGTGATGGCGCCCTTCCACTAGAGCAAATCGCGACTGTCAAAATGGGAACCACGGTTGCGACCAATGCGCTGCTGGAAAAAACCGGCGCCAAGACGCTGCTAGTCATCACAGCGGGTTTTGAGGATCAACTCGAAATCGGCACCCAGGCGCGGCCCGATATTTTTGCTTTGCGGGTGGTGAAACCCGAGCTGCTTCACAGCCGAGTGATTGGCGCGCGGGAACGCGTGCGAGCGGACGGCACGATTGAGCGGGCTTTGGATGAAACCCATCTGGCCGAGGCGTTGGCTCACGCGCGCCGCGACGGATTCGAATCTGTCGCGATTGTCCTGATGCATGCCTACGCCTATCCGGCGCATGAGGCGCGTGCAGCGGAGTTGGCGCGCGCAGCAGGGTTCGCGCAGGTCTCAGTGAGCAACGAAATCGCGCCGCTGATCAAGATCGTCAGCCGCGGCGATACCACGGTCGCAGATGCGTATCTGACGCCGGTTCTCAAGCGCTACATCGAGAGCGTCACGTCGGAATTGACTTCGGCGGTTGAGACTGCGCCCCGGGTCACTTTCATGTCGTCGTCGGGCGGATTGAAAAGCGTGGCGGCTTTTTCGGGCCGCGATGCCATTTTATCCGGCCCTGCCGGCGGCATCGTCGGCATGGCCGAGACGGCGCGGCGCGCGGGATTTCACAAAGTCATCGGCTTCGATATGGGTGGCACCTCGACCGACGTCTCGCACTATGCGGGAACGTATGAGCGAACACTTGAAACAACCGTTGCCGGAGTACGGCTCCAGACGCCGATGCTCGATATTCATACGGTGGCGGCGGGCGGCGGATCGATCCTGACGTTCGATGGCTTGCGTTTAAAGGTTGGCCCGGAGAGTGCCGGGTCCGAGCCCGGTCCGATGTGCTACCGGCGCGGCGGGCCGC
>JANORU010000434.1:0-4445 GCA_031415475.1 Hyphomicrobium sp. | reverse complement strand
CTGCTTTTGCCACGTCTTGCAGCCGGATTTTTCCCACGGCTTGACTTCAAAGCCCTGCTTGTCGGTCTTCCAGACGCACTTGCCTTTGCGCAGCGTTTCGTTCTTTCCGCACGTCTTCGTTTTCTTGACCTTCACGGCGGGCCGCTCGCGGTCCTTCTTGCGCTCTTGGGCGCGCTCGTCGCTGCGGCTTGGGCTCACCGTCGGCCGTGGCGGACTGGCCGCCTCGCCTGCAACGGCGCCGAGCTGCACGACGCTGCTGCCGGGCTTGGGCATGACGATTTCGATGCAGTTGCCGGGCCCGTCTGTGATCATCCAGGGATGGGTGAGAAAAGTTTGCTGGGTGACTTGGTCGCCCGAATTGAGGTTTGCGTAGTCCTTGGGTTGGCCGTTGAAATCGATCCACAGAATGCTGCGGTACATGCCAGACGTGTTGATGAAGGTGATGGTGGCCGGTGTGCTGGACTCAATCGATTTCAGTGCGCTGCGCGTCTGGCACGACGGCGCCGCGGCGGCCACAGGAGCTGGCGGCGGCGAGGCGGCGGGCTGCGCAGCCGTCGCTGGAGTGACGCCGCTATCCGACAACTTCTTGAGGTAGGCGCGGGCGAGGTCGGCGTGAAAGCCATTGGGGTAGTTTGCCAGGAACGCGGTCCAGGCCTCGGCGGTTCCGAGCTCTTTGGCGGCGTCAAAGGCTTGTTTTTGGCCGTCCGCGGTATCGGCTTCCGCGATTTCAAATTGTCCGGCGGTGGTGAAATTCAGGCGCGTTGCACCATCTGATTGGGCGGATGCGGTCGAATGGCAGGCGGTTGCCGCCGTCGCAATACTCACCGCAATCAGTCCCTGCCGACGCCACAACATTTCCGACCTCCAGTTGGCCTCGACAAATCATCGAGGGCAGTGACACGAGTCCATCAGCGCATGGCTGTCGTCCTTAGCTCCTACATGATCATCTGTCCGGCCGCTAGTTCGATGGCTCGGTCACAGCGAGCCTATACTATTGACGCAAGATTGTGGGCATGAAATCCGAGTGCAGATCAATCCGAAGCAATTGATTGGCCGCATTGTGGTTAGCAGTCGAGAACTTCACTATGGGGAAGGCGCACTCGATACGGACCTTGCGTGCACCAAGAGCTTCCGTGATAGTCCCGGGCAAGGAAAGCTTGTCAGCCGGAAGGTCTGTTCGATGTCACGCCGAAATGCTTTACGACTGCTCCCAGTGCTCGTGGGTGGACTTGCGATCGGGTTTGGTCCTGTCAAGGTCGCCCCGGACGGTGCCCGTTTGACGCTCGCGTTCACACAAGCGGTCGCCGAACCAGCAGCCGATGCCGCTGCGGTCGAGAAGCAGGCCTTCGATGCGGCCAAGGACCTCGGCACCGTTGAAGCGTGGGACGCGTTTCTCGCCAACTACCCAAAGGGTTTCCATGCCGATTTGGCGCGCGCCTATGTGAAGAAACTAGCAGGCTCTGCCGCGTCGACGCCTCCGCCGCCGCCGCCACTTCCGACGCCCGCCGCCCCGGCGCTGGCGACGGCCATTCCAGCCGACGAACTGCCGTGTCGCGAAGCCGCTGATCTCAAGTCTGACAACTCGAATTCACCGGCCAAGCTTACCTTCATCAACGCCTCGAACGCGACGCGGTCGGTTGTCTGGCTCGACTTCGAAGGCAAGACGAAGCCCTACGCCACGCTCGCGCCCGGACAACAGGTTACGATTGATACCTATCTCACGCATCCGTGGATTGTGAACGATGCGTCCGGCGACTGCAGCCAGGTGTTCACGCCCAATGCGACGATCAACGTCGCGCGGCTTGACCGTAACGAAGACGCAGCACCTGCCCGGCCACAATCGAGTTCGAAACGCGATGACGACGACGGTGATCGCGGGTCGCGCAAAACGAGTTCCGGCAAGTCGAAGTGCGTCAACAATGGCGGCAAATGGCGCGGCGACTGGTGCGATACCCGCAAGAGAGACGCATCGGCGGCCGCGAGCTGCAAGGAGCTCGGACTTGTCCTCAAGGGCGGCAAGTGCGTGGCCAAAGCCAAGAAGGATATCCAGCAGTTTAACACGCAAAAGAAGAAGGGCTGTCCGCCGGGCACATATCTCAATCCGCTGGGCCAGTGCCAGCCCGACGAAACCGGTGGGTGAAGTCGAGCATCGTCGCTTGGCTGTGCGGCGATCCCGAGTCATCGGCATCCAACAGAACTTGATCTGTGCGCGTCCGGTGAGCGCGTCTCTTCGGTGCGTTGTTCTGTTGTTTGCCAAAATTCCAAAAGCATCTCATGGCTGGTTGCGTCCTGCGGTACAGTTAGAACGGGTCGGTTGATTTAGCGTCCTATTTTGAAGCACTGTGCGGGATTGCCGGATCCCCGCGGCCGTTGTTTGGAGAGCAGAGTGATGTTGGCAATCGCACGCGCGGTTCTCAGTGGCGTTGCTATTCTGCCGCTGCTGGTTGTGGTGTCCGCCACCGTCCAAGCCGCCGAGCCATTCGACCTCAAATCCCTGCCACAGGCGGACGGTGCGACCGAGGTTTTCGTCGTTGGCGAGTCTCTCCTCTACATGTCGCCCGCGACGGTCGATGCCACCGGCAAAGCCTTGCGCGAAAAGTTGACGACCGAGGGCTGGCTTCTATTCGACATGGGCGGTGGCGCCTACGAGAGCCAGACGGCCGACAGTTACACGCAGCAGGACTTCATCAAAGGTCCGCATGCGTTCTCCGTCTATGTTTCGAGCGCACCGGCCAAGAACAATCGCACGAGCGTGCAGTACGACACTTATCACATTGCCGAGCCGTTGCCGCAGCCAAAGGACGCGACGGAACTTGGTTTCGATATCCGAAATGCCCATCTCGAGTGCCTGTCGGCGCAAACGATCCCGGCGCTGTTTGAGTTTTACCGCACGGAACTCGCCACACTCGGTTGGACGCGCTGGACGCCGCACGGCGAAGCCACTGGCAAGAAGGAAAGCGGGTCGATCCGCACCCACTTCATCAAAGAGAACAAGGACCCGCTGCTGCTGATCCTCGCGCCGAAGGAGGGCAACACGCGCACGATCGTCTACCTCAACGGCGTGGCGCATGACGAAATGATGGCCGAGTACGCGCCGAAGAAGGCGCCTGAACCGGCAGCCGTACCACAGGAAAAGCCGGCTGATGCGCCGAAAGCGGCAGAGAATGAAGCCGAGGAGGACACCGATAAGAAGTTCGCGGATTTGGTGGAAGGCCTCGTCAAAGAGGCAATGAAACCCGTCACCAAACCGAAGAAAGCCGAGGTCGCAGCAGCCGATCTGGCCGTAACCGAGCTCGCTCTGCTCGCCGGCAGCAGCGCGCCGATCCCGGTGCCCGAAACGGCGACCGAGATCGAGCACGACACTGAAGATGGCACGATCGAGTTCGAGAGCCAGTCGAACGTCAAATCGCTTGCCGAGTTTTATCGCAGTCAAATGAAGTCCCTTGGCTGGAAGGAAAAGCGCAGCGTCATCAATTCCGAGTCCATGGCCGTGCTCAATTTCTCTAAGGGCAAAAAAGACGATCTGTCGTTCGCGATCATGAAAATGGGCAACCGCGTCGACGTCGATGGGCGCGGCGACATTCTGAAGGCCGAGGCCGCCGTCGCCGCGGCCCCGCCTGAGGACGTCTCCCCGGGGGTGCCGCCGCCAGCGAGCGAGCCGCCTGCCGCAGAGCCACCGCCAGCGGAAGCGCCTTCCGATGCCACGACGGAATTAACGGCGAAGGATTTGGCTGTCGAGGACAAGGCCGGTCTTCCAATCCCCAAGCCGCACTCCTATTCCGGGAATATGAAATCGAAATTCCAATACGCGGCGATGGCCAGTGTTGCGGCGAGCATCGATACGGTTGTTGCTTTCTATCGGCAGGAGCTTACCAAGCGCGGATGGAGCGAGGATAACTCCGCGGCAAAAATTTCAGGCAAAGCCGCCGAGCTCCGATTCACCACCAAAGAAGGTCCGGCGATTTTGAAGCTCGCCCGGCCAAACAGCGAGACGACGGTTGAACTGACCGTCCGCCAAACCGAACTCGCCAAGGCTTCAGGTCTGATGCCGAAAGCGGGTCAGGTCAAAATCATGTTCGGCAATATTCTCGACGACGGCAGCGAGATTATTTTCAACGGCACGCCGTTCAAGGTGAAAGCCGGGGAGCGGGCGGAGGACCCCAAGGGCCCATCGATCGAGCTGCCGGCCGGTAAATATAAGTTTGTCGTCAAGTCCAAGGGCCAGCAGCCGCAAGGCGACGAGGCGGTCTTCGGCGCCGATGAAATCTGGGGCGTCCTGATCGGCCCCGGCGGCGGTCTGCCGCTGTACTGAGGCAGCGCGGCGCTACGGGTTCGCCGCCACCGGCGCGACGGGCTGTGCCGTTGAAACCGGCGGGACGACAGTCGCCGGTTGAGCGGCCGCCGAGACTGGAGCTGCGGACGCGGTGGCCGTCGCCGCGGCTGGC
>JANORU010000433.1:0-2377 GCA_031415475.1 Hyphomicrobium sp. | reverse complement strand
GGCCGTATTTGCCGTAGATGTACTGGATCACCTCCTCGCGCCGCTCGTGCTCGAAATCGACGTCGATGTCGGGCGGCTCGCGGCGCTCGGCCGAGATGAAGCGCTCGAACAGCAGGTCGACCTCGACCGGGTTCACGGCGGTGACGCCGAGGCAATAGCAGACGGCGGAGTTGGCGGCCGAGCCGCGCCCCTGGCACAGGATGGCGCGCGATCGCGCGAAGGCGACGATGTCGTGGACGGTCAGGAAGTAGGGCGCGAAACTAAGCTCTGCGACGAGTGCTAGGCCGTGGACTCAATTGATCGCAACCAAATCCGGACGGCTGCGAGTTGGACGAAGGCGAAGACCGTGGCTCCGAGCTTGTCGTAGCGTCGCGCCCTGGGCTTTGATCTGAGCCCGGATCCAGTCGGCGTCGTACCCCTTGTCGGCAAGCATGACGGATCGGCGTTTGAGGTTTTGCAGCAAATAAGCCGCGCCGGTCGCATCGTGGTCCTGCCCCGGCGTGATCAAGAGGCGGAGCGGCCGGCCCTTTTCGTCGGCGAGCGCGTGGATTTTCGTGGTGAGCCGGCCTCGGCTACGACCCACGCAACGATCTCCACCCCCTTTTTTGCGCCCGCAGCATGCTGGTGAACCCGAACAATCGAACTGTCGATCATCTGAAGTTTTCCATCGTGTGCCTTCGTGACCGCGTCCATCAAGCGATCCCAGACGCCGACTTTGCGCCATCGGTTGAAGCGATTGTAAGCTGTCGTATATGGCCCGTATCTGTTGGGTAAATAGCGCCAAGGCGCGCCCGCCCGAGCACCCAGAAGATGCCATTCATGACCCGGCGATCATCCTTGCGCCGAGGGCCGGGCTTGCCCTTCGGAAGTACAGGCTCGATAACGCTCCACTCGAAGTCCGTGAGATCGTAGCGCATAATTCAAGCTCCGATGTTTCGAAGCTTGAATCACTGTTCGCGTTTCTGAGCTAGAATTTATTGAGTACACGGCCTAGGTCGCGTGTGATGGTGGCGCGCACTTTTTCCGGCACACCGTAGGGAAAGCGGCAGGCGGCACCTTCCCAGGCCAGCTCTTCGAGATGGGCGTGCGGCGTCTTGCCGGGCGGCACCGGTTCGTCCGGGTATTCGTAGACCAGTTCGTCGAGCGAGAAGCGGCATTGGTTGGCGATCTCGATCGTGTTGGCAATCGCGTGCTCGAAGTCCGCGAACAGCCGCGCCATTTCGGCAGGCTTCTTGATGTGGCGCTCGGCGTTGGCTTCGAGGTGGAAACCGACCTCGGTGATTGTCGTGTGTTCGCGGATGCAGGTGAGAACATCCTGCAGCGGGCGGCGTGATAGAGCACGTCGCCGGTCGCGACCAGGGGTGTGCCGCAGCGCTTGGCGATAGCGTCGAGGGCCGCAATTCGCGCCCGATCATCGCCGCGATAGGTGTGCGAGGCTGCGAGATAGAGCGGCGCGGGCGAGAGCGCCGTCTTCAGGCGGAGCAGCCCCTCTTCCTCCTTTGCCATCGCAATAAAAATCTGTCCCTCCGCATGGGCCGAGACATTGGCGAGCGAAAGCTGGCGCTGGCCTTTTGTGGCGCGCCCTTGGCCGAGCGAGATCAGACGCGACAGGCGGCCGTAAGCGGCGCGGTCTTTCGGAAAGCAGAGGAGGCTCGGTGCATCGTCGAGGTCGAGCCGCGCGCCGACAATCAGCCTGATGGTTGCGTCCTTGGCGGCGACGTGGGCGCGGACAACGCCGGCGAGCGTGTTGCGGTCGGCCACGGCAATCGCCTCGAGGCCGAGCGCTTTGGCCTGCGCGATAAGTTCGTCGGCGTGGGAGGCGCCACGCAAAAACGAAAAGTTGGTTGTAACCTGCAACTCGGCATAGCGCATGGCGTTGTCTCTCATCCGAAAAGGCCATGCATCAGCCAGCGCGGCGCGCCATCTTCGGCGGCGTTCTGATAAAGCCCGTCACGGTAGACCCAGAAGCGCGCCCCGTCGGACGTCTCGACGATGTAGTAATCGCGCGGACGCGCGTGGGTGATGCGCGGCACGATCTCGCCGAGGCCGATGCCGGACTGGTGTGGCGCGGGCTCGTCGGCGGCGGCTTTGCCGATGTCGCGCCACCATTCGGGCGCGATCCGTTCCGGGCCTTCGGCCTTGACGACGCGACAAGCCGTGCGCCGCCAGACAAATCTCTTGGGCGGGCCCTCCGGCACCTCGGCCATGACCTCGATCGGTTCGGGCGGGGACAGCAGTAGGTTTGGGCGGGCCTTGCCGATGTGAGGATCGGGCTCGGGCGAGCGCGGTGCCTGGGAGGGAACGCGCACGCTGGCGCGTTCGGGGATGTGGCTGGCACGAAGTGCTACGCGGGTGATGCGATGCGCGCCGAGCCGGT
>JANORU010000432.1:0-4437 GCA_031415475.1 Hyphomicrobium sp. | reverse complement strand
GTTGTATTTATTTATAAAAACAATCACGCCGTGGGTCTGCTCCCCGGCGTTTTTGTTTTGTCTGACGTCTATGACGTTTCCGACCGAGCGCGCGTTACAGCCCTTCGCCGCTGAATTCGCCCATCACCTTGCAGGGGATCGCCTTGGCGGCGAGCTGCTTGCACATCTTCTTGGCTTCGGCGGCGGTCTTCACCGGCCCGGCCATGAGATTGTAGGTCAGGCCATCGGCATTGACGCCGGTCGAGTAGCGCGGTTCGAGGTTCTTGAGATCCTGCGCGTGGGTTTCGGAGAGCAACGTCCAGCTCAATCGGAGCGCATCGAGCGACGGCCCGGTGGCGATCTGGATGCCGACTGGCTTTGCCGGGGCCTTGGGCGGCACGGCAGCGATGGCCGCCAGCGGCTGGGCGGCAGCGGATGGCGGAGCGGCAGGGTCGATCACCGGCTGCGCTTCGGTTGGATTGACGCTGCCCGTTTCGATTGGCTTGGCGGTCTTCAGTTTCGGTTCCGCCGGTGGCGGGGCAGTGATGACCTTCATTTCAGGAGACGTCGTCGCCGTCTTAGACGGTTCGGGCGCGGAAATAATTTTGAAGCCGCTCGGAACTTCGGCACCCGGAACACCGCGCGCGGCGTTTGAGGCGGCCGTGTTGATTGGCGCGCCAACCGGAACCGGCTGCAAGCGGAGTTCCGCCGGCGGCAATGGCTCGCCGGGCGCAGCGGTTGGCGGCGCCGCGGCGGCCACCTTGCTCGATTGATCGGAAAGGGTGGCGAGCTTTTCACCGAAGACGCGGGTTTCGGTTCTTGTTGTGGCGAGATCGGATTTAACGCCAGCGAGTTCGCTTTCCAGCCGGCCAACCGATGACTTAATCTCGGCCATCTCAGCGCGTGTATCCTGGTTCGATCCGATACCAGCACCGGCGATGAGGTCGGGGCGCGTGGCCGCAAGCCCCAGGTACCCAGCCGCTACCATTGCCAATGGCGCCCATACGTAGATGGCGCGGCTGCGCTGTGCGGGAGCCGGATGGGGCAGCATCGGCTCACCCCTGTAGCCGGGCCCGAAGCCAGGAGAGTGGCCAGGCAGCGGAGGCGGCATGGAGTTCAGCGCTGCAGACATCTTTTGAGCCCGTGTTTTGCCAAGGTTTATCAAAGGGGGACGCTGGCGCGAGTCCGGGGAACGGGTCAACGCGCCAAGCCTTCGCCAGAGCAACCGCTTGTGGATCAATTGGGGAGATCGGCGATCGAAGTGGAAAAGCAACTCGCTCCACAACTATACGTGGTGCGGGGAGCGCAATGGTGGGCGACTGGGTGCACCGAATCTGCTGAATTCCCGCCTGCGTCCGCTGCCGAACGCGATTGTGGGTGGCGCGCGACCGATTGGCCGCCGCTTGTCCCTTGAATGCGCCGATGTCGGCCGGTACGCAACTTGCTCCGTTCGTCTCGCCGTGCGTCGCATACAACTACTCACCTGATCGTTCACCTGATCGTTCACCTGATCGTTCTGGGCCCCATGACCGCTTCGCCGCTGCTGTTCGTCATTCTCGCTGCCGGTAAAGGCACGCGCATGAAGTCGGACGTGCCGAAAGTCCTGCACAAGGTCGCCGGCCGCTCGATGCTCGGACACGTGTTGGCGCTGGTGGCCGGCGTCAAAGGTCAAACTGCGATAGCCGTCGTCATTGGCCCCGGCATGGACAACGTCCAAGCCGAAGCCGAGCGGCTGGCGCCCGGCGTGTGCTGCTTCGTGCAGGAGCGACAAGCAGGCACGGCCGACGCGGTCCTGGCCGCACGCGCAGCGCTTGCCGCCCACACTGGCGACGTGATTGTCCTGTACGCCGATACCCCGCTGATCGAGGCGGCCACAATCGATGCTATGCGCACGGCCCTCGATGCCAACGCCGGCGTCGTCGTGCTCGGCTTCGAGGCGCGCGATCCAACGGGCTATGGCCGGCTCCTGACGGCCAACGACGGATCGCTGAAAGCCATTCGCGAGCACAAGGATGCAAGCGAGGCGGAGCGCGCGGTCTCGCTATGCAATTCCGGAGTCTTGGCGTTCCGCGTTGCCAACGTGACGGCGCTGTTCGACCGGATCGGCAACGACAACGCCAAGGGCGAGTATTATCTGACCGACGCGGTCGAAATTGCGCGCGCCGATGGCCAGCGCGCTTCGGTCGTCGTTTGTCCGGAAGACGAAGTGCTCGGTGTCAACTCACGTCAACAGTTGAGTGAAGCCGAGGCCATTTGGCAGCGCCGCGCCCGCCAGCGCATCATGGACAATGGCGCAACGCTGATCGCGCCGGACACGGTTTGGCTGAGCCACGATACCGTCATCGGCCGTGATGTCGTCATCGAGCCCAACGTGTTCTTCGGTCCCGGCGTGACGATCGCTGACGGCGTCGACATCAGGGCCAATTGCCACTTGGAAGGTGCCAACGTCGGCGCTGGCGCGCGCATCGGGCCATTCGCCCGCCTGAGACCCGGCGCCGATCTCGGCGCCGACAGCCACATTGGCAACTTCGTCGAAGTGAAAAATGTCGCCGTCGGGGCCGGCGCGAAGGCCAATCATTTGGCCTATCTCGGCGACGGCACGGTTGGCGCTGGGGCCAACATCGGTGCTGGCACCATCTTTTGCAATTACGACGGCTTCTTCAAGCACAAGACCACGATCGGCGACGGCGCATTCATCGGCTCGAATTCATCGCTGGTCGCGCCGCTCAAGATCGGGGCCGGGGCCTACATCGGATCGGGCAGCGTCATCACCAAGGATGTTGCGGCCGACGCTTTAGCGCTCGAACGCTCCAGCCAGCAAGAGCATGCCCAATGGGCCGCCAAGTTCCGTCAGATGATGGCCAAAAGAAAGGCAGCGAAGTCCTGATGACGCTCGTCCAAAAGACTACGATGAATTGGGACACACCTTGTGATTTGAAAGCCGAGCTGCACCACATCTAAACCACTTTGAATACGCAAGTTCGAGGAACACGCCTTTATGTGTGGGATTGTCGGAATTCTGGGCTCAAAACCGGTTGCCAGCGACCTTGTCGACGCGCTCCGGCGGCTCGAATACCGCGGTTATGATTCGGCCGGCATCGCAACGGTTGAAAACGGCCACCTGGAGCGCCGCCGCGCCGAGGGTAAGCTGCGTAATCTCGAAGCCCGCCTGGTCAGCGAACCCCTCGAAGGCCATCTCGGCATCGGCCACACGCGCTGGGCAACACACGGGCGGCCGACGGAACGCAACGCGCACCCGCATATGACCGCCAAAGTTTCGGTGGTCCACAACGGCATCATCGAAAATTACCGCGAGTTGAAGGCGGCGCTGACGGCGCGCGGCCACAAATTCGAAACCGACACGGATACCGAGGCCGTCGTTCACCTCGTCACCGACGGATTGAACAACGGCCTCGAACCGATTGCAGCCGTCAAAGCGGCGCTCGGCGAGCTGCGGGGTGCCTTCGCGCTCGGTATTATTTTCGCTGGCCACGATGATCTGATGATCGCCGCGCGTCAGGGCAGCCCACTCGCGATCGGCCACGGCAACGGCGAGATGTATCTGGGCTCGGACGCCATCGCGCTCGCACCGTTCACCGACCGCATCACCTATCTCGACGATGGCGACTGGGCGGTGCTGCATCGCTCCGGTGTCGAAATCTACGACCGGAACAATGTCCGGACGGACCGGCCGCAGATTAAATCGGTGGCCAGTTCGCTACTGGTCGACAAAGGCAATCACCGTCACTTCATGGCCAAGGAAATCCACGAGCAGCCGGACGTCATCAGCCACACGCTGGCGGCCTACCTCGACATGGCCAATGCCCGCGTCAACTATCCCGATCTCGGCATCGACCTCGCTAAAATCTCGCGAGTGACGATTTCCGCCTGCGGCACCGCCTACTATGCGGGCCTCGTCGCCAAGTACTGGATCGAACGCTACGCCCGCGTTGCGGTTGAGATCGATGTCGCGTCGGAACTGAGATATCGCGAGCCGCCGCTGATTGACAAAGGCCTCGCCGTGTTCGTCTCCCAGTCGGGCGAGACCGCCGACACGCTGGCAACGCTGCGCTACTGCAAGGAGGGCGGCCAGCGGATCGCCGCTGTCGTCAACGTCCGCACATCGAGCATAGCTCGTGAAGCCCATGCCGTGCTGCCGACGCTCGCCGGACCGGAAATCGGCGTTGCCTCCACCAAGGCGTTCACCTGTCAGCTTGCAGCGCTCGCCTGTCTCGCCATCGCCATCGGCCGCGCACGGGGAACGATCTCCGCCGAAAAGGAAGTCGAACTGGTCAAAGCGTTGATCGAGGTGCCGCGCTTGATCTCCAGTATGCTGCGCGAGGAAGACCAATACGAAGATCTGGCGCAGTATCTCTCAAAGGCCCGCGACGTTCTTTATCTCGGCCGCGGCGTCAACTATCCGATCGCCCTCGAAGGCGCGCTGAAGCTCAAGGAAAT
>JANORU010000431.1:0-2549 GCA_031415475.1 Hyphomicrobium sp. | reverse complement strand
GGCTTGATCCTGGAAATCTTCGGCCGCCGCGCATAACGCGGGAAGGGCGGCTACAAGTCGAACTCGCGCACCTCACGTACCAGAAGGGTCGTCTGGTCCGCGCCTGGTCGCATTTGGAGCGCCAGCGTGGTGGCGGCGGGTTTGTCGGCGGACCGGGTGAAGCGCAGCTTGAACTCGACCGGCGGATCATCGAACAACGCATTGAATCGATCAAGAAAGAGCTCATCCAAGTCGTGAAGACGCGCGAACTGCATCGCGCTGGCCGCCGCAAGGTGCCGTATCCGATCGTCGCGCTGGCCGGCTACACCAACGCTGGTAAATCGACGCTGTTCAATCTCATCACCGGCGCCGGCGTTGTCGCCAAGGATCAGGTGTTCGCAACGCTCGATCCGACCATGCGCGAAGTGAAGCTACCGAGCGGCCGCAAGATAATTCTCTCCGACACGGTCGGCTTCATCTCCGATCTGCCGACCATGCTGGTGGCAGCCTTCCGGGCAACGCTCGAAGAAGTGGTCGAAGCCGATCTGGTGCTGCACGTGCGCGACATTTCTCATCCCGAGACGGCGGCCCAGGGACGCGATGTCGAAGCGGTGCTTCAGGCGCTGGGGGTCGACACTGTTCCGGCTCACCGCCGGATCCTCGAAGTTTGGAACAAGATCGATCTCTTAAGCCCGCTCTCGCGCACCGAAGCGGACGCCGCCGCGCGGTTTGAGGAGTCCGGCCCCGTCCCCATATCAGCGGTGACGGGCGAAGGGCTCGACACGCTCTACAGCGCCATCGACAGCCGGCTCGGCACCCTCGACGAGATTTTGGATTTCGAAATTGGCGCCCACGACGGCGCGCTGATCGCCTGGCTGCATGAGAATGCCGACGTCATCAAGCGCGAGGCCAATGACGAGGGCTCCCGGATCGCCTTCACGGTTCGCATCGCCAGCGACAAAAAGGGCCGTCTGCTTGCCCGGTTGAAACAAAGCGAGACGGCGCCGCCGCCGGTGTAAACGTGAATTCCGCTCCTCGCGCATTGGCATTAGGGTTGATCGATGCAACAGCGGGTTCAGTGCTGCATTGCCGGCGGCGGTCCAGCCGGACTGATGCTCGGCGTCTTACTGGCGCGGGCCGGCGTCTCGGTCCGGGTTCTAGAGAAACATGGCGACTTCCTGCGGGATTTCCGCGGCGACACCATCCACCCCTCGACCATGCAAGTGCTGCACGAGCTCGGTTGGCTTGATGAGTTTTTGAAACTGCCGCACGAAAAGGTGCACCGGCTGCGCGCCCGCTTTGGCGACACGACGTTGACCATGGCAGATCTGTCGGGGCTCAAGGTCGCCGCACCATTCATCGCGATGATGCCACAATGGGATTTTCTCAATTTCCTCAGCGACAAGGGCCGCACCTACCCCGGTTTTGCGCTGTCGATGAATGCCAAGGCGAGTGGCCTTGTAATTGAGAACGACCGGGTGACGGCGGTGCGGGCCGAAACGGTCAACGGTCCGCTCGTCATTCACGCCGATCTCGTTGTCGCCGCAGATGGCCGGACGTCGGATTTGAGACGAGCCGCACAACTTCAAGCCGACACCTTCGGAGCGCCGATGGACGCGCTCTGGTTCCAGTTGCCGCGGCGCGCTACCGACACGGCCGAGACGCAGGGCCGCTTCGACCGCGGCCGCATCTTCGTCATGCTCAATCGCGGCGACTATTGGCAATGTGCTTACGTCATTCCGAAGGGTGCTAATGACGCGGTGCGCGCCGCTGGCCTGCCGGCGTTTCAGACCGCGCTCGGATCCCTGCTGCCGTTTGAAGCCGGGCGCGCTTGCGCAATCACTAACTTCGACGATGTCAAATTGCTGGTGGTCCAGGTCGACCGCCTTCGCAATTGGTCACGCCCAGGCTTATTGTGCATTGGCGATGCCGCCCACGCCATGAGCCCGGTCGGCGGCGTCGGTATCAATCTCGCCATCCAAGATGCGGTGGCGACGGCCAATCTTCTCGCCGCACCCTTGCGCAAAAACCGTCTAACCGACCAGGATGTCGAACGCGTGCAGCTGCGGCGCGACTGGCCAACCCGCGCCACCCAGCGCCTGCAGCTTGCGATCCAGGACACCATCATCGCGCCGGCACTCGAAGGCGAGGGGCCGGTCAAGCCGCCGCTCGCGGTTCGTATTCTGGCGGGACTGCCGATCCTGTCGCGCATCCCGGCGCGGTTACTTGGCCTCGGTTTCCGCCCCGAGCACGTGACGAGTGCTGCGGTTTAGACGGCTGAACCTGATTTGTCGCGCTGGCGGATCTCGTTCCACAGCGCATCCATCTCGTCCAGGGTCGACTGCGCCGGGCTTCGGCCATCGCCGGCCAGCCGCTGCTCAATAAACTGAAAGCGGCGGATGAATTTCTGGTTGGCGGCGCGAAGGGCTGCTTCCGGATCTATTTGCAAGTGCCGCGCGATATTGGCCATCACGAACAGCAGATCGCCAAATTCTTCTTCGACGCGTGCGATGTCGCGCCGGTTGGCCGCGCCGCGCGGATCAGCCGGCAGGGCGACCTCGCGCAGCTCG
>JANORU010000430.1:0-2053 GCA_031415475.1 Hyphomicrobium sp. | reverse complement strand
GCACGGGCCTGCTCGACATTTTTCTCCGCAACGTCACGCATCTGCTGAGGGATTTCAAATGGGTTCTGGGTCATGGTATCTACCTGTTCCAATCATCTCTCATGATGGTCGCACCGCTAAAGTTACGCGATCCGGCTGTTCCCGGCCATACGAGTCCTTGGAGTCGCCGCCGCTGATTGCGATCGACACCTGAGCCGTTGCCTCTGTTCTGAGTGTCGTTTCAGGAAATTTAATGTTAAGCTTGTAGTTAGGGCACGCATCCTGAGACGGCCGTGTCACGGTAGCTCTGCAGCAGTCTTCGGAAGTCGAGTTGCTCTTCGGTGGCTTGTCCTCCACCTGATTGCACCGCGAGAAATGCGACGCTGCGCGAGTTAGTCGTCTTCTCAGTGAAGTTCGGTGGCCAATGACAAGGCCGGGTGCCGAGCGTCGCCGCGACGATTCATCGGTCGCACGTATGTGATCCTCGCCTGGGGATGCTCGGACTTCACTCTTAAGGCAGCAACCAGAGCATCATCACCATCGGTAGTGACATGCCGAGCTTTGCCATTGAGCTTGAGGCCAACCGTGAACCGCATGACCCATCCTCCACCGCTCCACATTTCAATCGAGGGAAGACTAGCATACGTCCCGGTCAATGACTAAATTCATTCTCGTCAACTTGACAGCGATGGCTCTTGGCGTGAGGTCGCGGCATCTCAGGTTTCCAGATTGGGCTCATGGAGAGGTGCCGAGCGACTGATACCCATTGCCCCGCTCGACATCGCTCCGCTTGAGTAAGGAAGCGGAAGTTGAAAGGTGCGACAGCAAGCACAATTCTCATCTCGGTGCCCGGACCGCTGTCGTCTCCAAAGCGGACGAATGCCGACTTCCTGCTCAGGGCCGATTTTGTTGCAGAAGGGCGGCGCGCGACGGGCGATAGCTGCGGAAGGCCTTTTCGAGCACTCGAGCCGGACGCTCTTGATCCGACGGCCCCGAGGGGAGCGCGGCCTTGACGCACGGGGACAGTCTTCTGACGCAACTTCGACGCGACCGAACGCTCACGCAATGCACGCGACAGCCGCGCGCGGTGGCGCTCTCGCGGTCAGCTTGGCAAGACGGCGAAGGTTCTGGGCGATGGCCGCGAGCGTGAACTCGAACTGCGCGCCGCGTGGACCTCGCAGTCTGAGCCGGCCGAGACGCAGAATGCGCTTCAGGTGCGCAAACAGCATTTCGACCTTCTTGCGATCACGGCGTGTCTGGGCGAACGCCTCCGTCTTGGCGAGTGCACGAGCAACGTCGCGGGCTTCTTCGTTCACATCGCGTGGCACCTTACGTTGTGGCGATTTCGCACAACATTTGGGTTTAAGCGGGCATGGGCCGCAATCGTACGTGCTCGCCATATAGAGCAGCGTCGCGCCGCCATTGACCAACCTGCCGCTCGTCTTCAGCGTTTTGCCGGCCGGACACGTGTAGATGTCACGTGCCTTGTCGTAGATGAAGTCCTGCCGCGAGAACGTGCCGTCTTCCCGCTTCGACTTGTCGATGACCGGGACGTGAGGTGCGATGTCCTTCTGATTGACGAGCCAATCGAGGTTGGGTGCCGAGCCATAGGCTGTGTCGGCTGCGAGCCATGCGGGCTTGATGCCGAAGCATGCTTCTGTCCGCTCGATCATCGTCCGTGATGCGCCGACCTCGGCTTGGCGGATGGCGCGCGACGCCTCGACATCCATAATGACGCCGACCTTCACATCGATCAGATAGTTGTCGGCGTAGGCAAAGAACGCGGCGTTACGCAGCGCTCCAGTCCACTGGGCAGCGGGATCGGACGGCGAGATAAACTTCGGCGTAACCTCGCTCGCCGTGCCGTAGGCAAGATCATCGAGCGTCGCCAGATACTCTTTAACCGCGCGGCTTGCCAGCTCTGGATCGATCTTTTTGTTCCACTCCGCGCCAGGGATCGAGCGGTGTTTGTTGGCGTCCGCCTGGATCAGACTCGCGTCCACGGCAAAGCCTTCGCCACCAACAAGACCTGCTGCGATGCAAGCGCCAACGATCCGCTCGAACACGCGCCGGA
>JANORU010000429.1:0-8751 GCA_031415475.1 Hyphomicrobium sp. | reverse complement strand
GAGAAGCGAATCTCGATCAGCAATGTGGTTCTGACACGGGTAACCTTGAGGCGTTCGGCGAATGCCACCGCCACTTCATCGCGTTCGGGTTCGAATTTGCCTGGCTCGGTCGTGCCAACAAGCCGGGCAATCGGGTCCTTGTCGATCCGAAGAAGCTCGCTTTTTTCCGGCGCCACGGGACGGCTCAAGAGGTTCCGGCCAAGCTGCAGATTTTCGATGAACGGCTGGAAGCCGGCGGGCTTGGCGAACTCGGGATCGTTCCGCAGCCCAAGAATCTCGATCACCTTCAGCAAAATGCCGCGCGAGCGAATGATCTCGACTTCACTTTCGACGGTTGCCGCATCTGCTTTAAGCTCGGAGAGCACACTCTCCATGTTTGAAATGGTTTTCTTTCGTGGGTCGATCTGGACCAACGACGATGCATCGTAGCGGTTGGGCAACAGCCACATGGCCGCGCCTGTGAGACCGACCGCGAGGCCGGTGACCATGGCAACGATGTGCAGACGGCGGCGCACAGCCGTAAAGGCGCGTTCGACGCTAAATGCGCCGCCGCCTTCCGTCTCCTGCTCGTAGCCTTCGCCTGCCATTCAAATCCCCGGTCAGAACGCCAACTTGGCGCCTACTCTGACTTGGTTGCGTGTCCGATCGAATTCCTGGTCGTTACTCTCCCGGTTCTCGAATTGATAGCCGAGTGAGAACGACCAGTTCTTGGTGTGAAGATATTCAAGACCGGCTCCGGCCTGCCAGGTTCTGTCCTGGCGATCCGAGCCGAGGTAGTCGGTTTCCTTGATCGCGAAGTCGGCATAGCCGACCAGATTGTGCAGAAGCTCATAGGCTGCACTGGCCTTGAGCGAAGTTTCAATGCGGCCATCGTCATCGGCGCCGAACGTGTCGACAATCGCGTGCTGGACGGAACCGAACAGCGTCAGCCGTTGGGTCGGCAACCATTCGACTTGCCCCTCGAGGAGCATGTTCGCGACGCTCGCGAGGTCGCTTCGGTCGAAGTCGCGAATGCCATAGCCGCCAAGAAGCCGCCAGCGCAGCAGCGGATCGCTTTCCATGGCGAGCCCGGCGAGTGCTTCGTAGCCAATCGAATTGCGGTCACCAGTGTCATCCGGTTGATTGAGCTGCCGCAGCGCCCGGAACTTCGTCACGAATTCGAAGCCCGGCGAAATTCGATACCCCATGCGGATCTGAGCCTCATAAAGCTCCTGATCACGATCGCTTTGACTGAGGGTCGAGCCATCGAGCGACCTGACGTCGTAGTATTTCCACTGCTCGGCACCTGCCGACACCGTGCCGTAAAGCCGGCCGACATCGTGGGTAAAGCCGACGGCGGCGCGGTGGTGATCGATCGGCACTGGCTCGGCCGCCGATTTATCGGCGTTCAATCCACTACGCTCTTCATGCTCACGCCCGCTTTGAATGAGGGCTGAAAGTGTGTTGGCATGATCGATGTGCAGCGCGCCGCGCAACTTGCCAACGACACTCTCGTAGTTCTGGTCGGTATTCTCGAGATAGTTGACGATTTTGCCCGAGATGGCGGCATCTATGGAATGCCGTGGCATTGCCGACTGGATGACCAGCGACGGCAGCGTCTCCATGCGGAAATCGGTAACCGGATCCTTGTTGGAGCCAAAAATATTGTCGTCGTAGACGCCGACTTCTTCCAGTGCCGGCAAGACGTAGAAGTTGCCGACCCTTAAGCCATCCGGCTGCAGGAATTTTCGATCCCGATCGGTCACGCGTTCGGCGCCGAACTGCTTGATATTGTCGTAGTCTTTCAAGCGTTGACGGCTTGCGACGGTTTCCGTCGACAGGCCGTTCTGGCGGTCGAGGTCGAGAGCCGTCGCCGGCGCTGCTCCAAGAAGCGCGACCGCAGCCGCCGTCGACGCGCAGGCAATTGCATTGCCAAGCATCGACGGGCGGAAGGAATATACCTGGTTCAAGCGGTCGGTCACGGGGTCTAGGTCACCAGCATTTCATGTCTCTCGAATCTCGCGATGTCTTTGGTCAAAAGAAACGCTCCGGCACACGGATATTGTCGCCGGGCAGCACCAGCAGATCGCCACTCATGGCAATCTTGGCTTCCGACTGTCCTTCGCGGGCGACGTAGACGAATTTCTCGTTGGCGCGGTATGTGAAGCCGCCGGCGATCGCGACGGCGTCGCGCAACTTCAGGCCGTTCTTGAACGGGAATTCACCGCCGCTCTTGACCTCGCCGTGAATGTAGATCGGACGGTAGGCGGTAATCTCGACGGTCACGCGCGGGCTATTGAGATAGCCTTCGGCAAGGCGCTTCTCGACCGACTGCCGGAATTGATTGAGCGTCAAACCCTGCGCCGGGACGTCACCGGCCAGCGGCAAGCCGACCTGTCCCACGGCGTTGACTTCGACGGGACCCGACAGATTCTCTTCGCCAAAGACAGTGACCTTGAGCTTGTCGCCTATGCCAAGGCGGTAGGCGTTGCCGAGCGATTGAGCGGCGGCGGGGTTGGAAAATCCTGCTGGCGGCGGGCCGATATTGTCGGCGCAACCGGCGCACATGGCGGCGATCGTCGCTGCCACGACGCGGACTGTGAACGCTATTCTCATAGACATACGCGGTACCAATACGCATTACACACAGGCATAGGTGGGCCACCCGGGATCAACCGAGAGCGACTACGCCACCTGACAAGAGAGACCTGACAGCGTAAATTTGGAGCTAAGAAACTCTATTTGTTTCAAACTTTTAGGCACAATGAGTTGTTAAAAAATATTGATGATCGATTGGCGTCCGACCGGAAATGCAACGCTGCATCATTGTTAGCAAGGCGTTTAGACCTGGTTGCTACCGTGGCTGATCATCGTCCGTTGCGCGAGTGTCAATACTCACAGTGGCCACAAACACCCTTAGCCCGGTCGCCAGCCTTGAGGCCACCTACGAAGGCAAAGCGACCGCGTACTTCAACAACGCCCGGGCCGATTTCGTGCGCCGGCTGCCGCGTGACACCTCGGCAAGCGTGCTGGAAATCGGCTGCGGAACCGGCGCCACGGGCGCACTCGCCATGGCGCGCGGCCGCGCCGGCCATTACGTCGGCGTTGAACTTATGGAAACCGCCGGCCTCGAAGCCCGGCAAGTTTTGAGCGATGTCCGGATCGGCAATGTCGAAACCATGGAGTTCGACTGGCAACCGGCCTCATTCGATGCACTCATCCTCTCGGAAGTGCTGGAACATCTGGTTGACCCCGGCGCAGTCGTGAAACGACTCGCCCGGTATGTTCGTCCTGGTGGCTTAGTGTTGGCCAGTTCGCCGAATATTTCGCACTGGCGGGTAATCCGCGAGCTAGCCCGCGGCCGATTTGAGCTGGCCGATCAGGGTGTGTTCGACCGCACACATTTGCGATGGTTCACACCATCGACATTTGCCGGCCTGTTCTCGACCTCAGGCTTCCGGATCGAGCGCGTCGGCCCGGTGACGCCGTTTGCAGCCCGCACCGAACTCTTTTCAAGCATCACCGGCGGCCGGCTGGACCACCTGTTCATGACCCAGATCTCGCTCGAAGGCGTCAAGCGCTAGAGCATTTTCCGACGAAGTGGTCACCGGTTCGTCGCAGAAAATGCGACAAAACAATAATCTAGAGCGCATTTCGATCCGATTCCGACGGATCGCAATGCGCTCTAGACCGGTTCACAGAACTCGAACGGCCGCTTGTCCGGCCAAGACGTCGTAATCGCAGACAATCCGTGTCAGCCGGTCTTCGAACTTCAGCCGCAGGATTGGGTTCCTGTAGCGGGCATTCCACAGCGCATGATCGACCTGCCAGACGGCAATCTCAATCGCCGGGTTGCCGAACATGATGTCGTCGGCCTTGGCTTTGGACCAATCGAGGGCGCCGACGACAAGCGGCTGGCCGCGGGCGTCCGCCTTAGGTTTGGCCTGACAGGCGCCGACGGCGCGCTCCTGATAGGCGGCAATCAGGGCCTCGCCGGCCGCCGACCGGTACAGCCGGTCCTGGGTCCAGACCTTGAGACCTGCCAGGACCGCCAGAAATAGAACCACAAACCGCATCGATACCCCTCCAAAAGGGTCGCTTTATCGCGTCAGGGGCACGAACGCCCCCTGCAACAGCAAACGTCACCGGCTCGACTGTCCGCCGCCAGGGTGAAAAAAGGGTAACCGGATGTCGCAGGCGCGAGATGCTTGTCAGGTCCAGGCGCTTGCGGCATGGATCGATCCCGAACCAAGACCAAAGTCGAACCCGGGAGAGGATCCGTCAGCCATGTCTAAAAAGAAGATCTTGATTACCTGGCCGCTCCCCGAGGCGGCGATGGCTCGCGCCCGGGCGACGTACGATGTCATTGCCCATGGCGACGACCCCAAAATCACCATCGACGAGATGCTGGAAACGGCCAAGTCGGTCGATGCGATCCTGCTGACGCTCAACGAAAAATGCCGCAAGGACGTGATCGACCGCATCCCTGACAACATCAAGTGTATCTCCACCTTTTCGATCGGCTTCGACCACATCGACCTCGATGCCTGCAAGGCGCGCGGCATCAAGGTCGGCAACGCGCCCCATGGCGTGACCGTCGCGACCGCTGAAATCGCCATGTTGCTGCTACTCGGCTCGGCCCGCCGCGCGTCGGAAGGCGAGCGCATGCTCCGCGCCCGCGCCTGGCCCGGCTGGCAGCCGCTACAGCTTGTCGGCCAGCGGCTCGACAACAAGGTGCTCGGCATCTACGGCTTCGGAAAAATCGGCCAGGCGCTCGCCAAGCGGGCCCGTGGTTTCGATATGGACGTCCACTACTTCGATATCTACCGGCAGCCGGTTGAGAAGGAAAAAGAGCTGGGCGTCACCTATCACGACAGCCTCGACAGCCTCCTGAAGGTCTCGCAGTTCTTCTCGATCAACGCACCGTCGACGCCGGAAACGCGCTACTTCTTCAACACCAGCGTGATTGAAAAACTTCCCCACGGTGCGGTCGTCGTCAACACGGCGCGCGGCGATCTCGTCAACGATGAGGATATGATTGCAGCCTTGAAGTCCGGCCGGCTCGGCTATGCAGGTCTCGACGTGTACGCTGGCGAGCCGAAAATCAACGAAGGCTACTACGACCTGCCGAACACGTTCCTGTTCCCTCATCTTGGCTCGGCGGCCATCGAAGCCCGCAACCAGATGGGCTTTGAAGCGCTTGACAACATCGACGCCTTCTTCGCCGGCAAGGACATGCCGTTCAAGCTGGCCTGATCCAGACCGTCGAGACGCGCTAAATCAAAGACGCCCCGGGGAACTCTCCGGGGCGATTTTCATTGCCGCGACGTTCACGCTAAACCATTTAAGGTGCTCAGCTGGGATGGGCTAGAGCATTTTCCGACGAAGTGGCCACCGGTTCGTCGTAGAAAATGCGACGAAACAATAATCTAGAGCGCCGATCCGATTCCATCGGATCGCAAAGCGCTCTAGACGAGCGTTGCGCTTGCAATGGATATGTCTATCTTTCGAGCCAATAGTATTTTGACCGATGGAACAGCAATGAGCCGGATCACCCGCATTTTTCTGACCGGCCTCTTGGCCCTCCTGCCACTCATTCTAACCATCGTGGTCGTTGGATGGGCGGTCTCCTTCCTAAATTCATACGTTGGCCCGGGGAGTTGGTTCGGCCAGCAGCTCGCCGCATTGGGGCTCAGTATCGGCGCTTCATCGTTTGCGCCTTATCTCATCGGCGTCTTGCTCCTGATTGCGGCCGTAGCGGTTTTGGGATTGCTGCTTGAATCGCGGATCGGCGACTGGCTGTCGGATATCCTCGACCGGGTCGTGCGCCGGATCCCGATCGTTTCAAACGTTTATGACATGTCGAAGCGCTTCACCTCGATCGTCGACACGAAGGACGGCGGCGATCTCAAGAACATGAGCGCCGTCTGGTGCTTTTTCGGAGGCGAGTCCGGCGCCGCGGTACTCGCTCTCATGCCCTCATCGCAGCCCATCATGTTTGGCAACGAGAGTTACGTCGGCATCCTTATACCCTCAGCCCCCATACCTGTTGGCGGCGCGCTGATCTACGTTCCGCAATCCTGGATCAAACCAGCCGAAGGCGGCGTCGACGAATTGATGAGCATCTACGTCTCTATGGGCGTCACAACGCCGACGAAAACGATGTAGGCACGGAACACCGGTTTCGATGTGGTCGGAATAAAAACGCCCCGGAGAAGCCTCCGGGGCGTTTCATGTTTCTGACTTTGTTAGGCGGAGAGCAGTCGGCTTACATCATGCCGTCCATGCCGCCCATTCCACCCATGCCGCCGCCCATACCGCCGCCAGCATCCCGCTTCGGACGGTCGGCAACGGCAGCTTCGGTGGTGATCATCAGGCCGGCGATCGAGGCGGCGTCCTGCAGTGCCGTGCGCACCACCTTGGCCGGATCGATGATGCCCTTTTCGATCATGTCGCCGTACTCGTCAGCCTGTGCATCGTAGCCGTAGGTGGCACCCTTCATCTCGAGCACTTTGCCGACCACGATCGAGCCTTCAACGCCGGCGTTCTCGGCGATTTGGCGGATCGGAGCCTGCAGCGCCTTGCGGATGATGGCAATGCCGGCTTCCTGGTCGTCATTATCGCCCTTGACGGTGATGCCGACCGAGGCCTTCAGCAGCATGACACCGCCGCCCGCAACGACGCCTTCTTCAACGGCTGCGCGCGTGGCGTTCAGCGCGTCGTCGACGCGGTCCTTGCGTTCCTTGACTTCGACCTCAGTGGCGCCGCCAACCTTGATGATGGCTACGCCGCCAGCCAGCTTGGCCAAACGCTCCTGCAGCTTTTCCTTGTCATAGTCCGACGTCGTTTCTTCGATCTGCGCCTTGATCTGGTTGACGCGGGCTTCGATGTCCTTTTTCTTGCCCGAGCCGTCGATGATCGTCGTGTCGTCCTTGGTGATCGTCACGCGCTTGGCTTTGCCGAGCATCTGCAGCGTCACGTTCTCGAGCTTGATGCCGAGATCTTCGCTGATGGTCTGGCCATTGGTCAGAACCGCGATGTCTTCCAGCATGGCCTTGCGGCGATCGCCGAAGCCGGGAGCCTTGACGGCTGCAACCTTGAGGCCGCCGCGCAGCTTGTTGACGACCAGCGTTGCCAGCGCTTCGCCTTCGATATCTTCGGCAATGATCAACAGCGGTTTGCCGGTCTGAACGACAGCTTCGAGCACCGGCAGCAGCTGCTGCAGGCCCGACAGCTTCTTTTCATGGATCAGGATGTAGGGATCATCGAGTTCGGCGACCATTTTGTCAGCATTGGTGATGAAGTAGGGCGAGAGGTAGCCGCGGTCGAACTGCATACCTTCGACGACGTCGAGTTCCGAGTCGAGGCTCTTGGCTTCTTCGACCGTGATGACGCCTTCGTTGCCAACCTTCTGCATCGCTTCGGCGATCATCTTGCCGATCGAGGCTTCGCCGTTGGCGGCAATAGAGCCGACCTGGGCAATTTCCTGGCTGCTCTTGACCTTCTTGGCCTTCTTGCCGATTTCCTCGACGACCTGAGCAACGGCCTTGTCGATGCCGCGCTTCAGATCCATCGGGTTCATGCCGGCTGCGACCGACTTCAGGCCTTCGCGGACGATCGCCTGGGCAAGAACCGTCGCCGTTGTCGTGCCATCGCCAGCAACGTCGTTGGTCTTGGAGGCGACTTCGCGCAACATCTGGGCGCCCATGTTCTCGAACTTGTCTTCGAGTTCGATTTCCTTGGCGACAGTGACACCGTCCTTGGTCGTGCGGGGAGCGCCGAAGCTCTTTTCGATGATGACGTTGCGGCCCTTGGGACCGAGCGTCACCTTCACGGCGTTGGCAAGAATGTCGACGCCGCGCAACATGCGCTCGCGAGCATCGGGGCCGAATTTCACGTCTTTGGCAGCCATATGGCTTAACTCCTAAAATGGTGAGTGGTGAGCGGTCAGTAGTGAGTGGGGGGAAAATGAAGCCGGTGTCCGTGAGCTAGTGAATTTGGCGCGATCGCCACTCACCACTCACGAACTCGCCACTCACTTCTCCAAAACGCCCATGATGTCGCTTTCCTTCATGATCAGAAGGTCTTCGCCGTCGATCTTGACTTCGGTGCCGGACCATTTGCCGAACAGAACCTTGTCGCCCTTTTTCAAGTCGAGGGGCTGGAGCTTGCCGGCTTCGTCGCGGGCGCCGGGACCGACCGCGGTGACGACGCCCTGCTGCGGCTTCTCGCCAGCCGTGTCGGGAATGATGATGCCGCCGGCCGATTTGGTTTCGGCGTCGGCGCGCTTGACGACCACGCGGTCGTGGAGGGGACGAAACTTCATGGTTCTGAAGAACTCCGTTTGAACGGGAATGAGGGTCCAAGAGCTTCCAATTCGGCCTTGGCTGGGGTTGTTAGCGCTCTTGCAGTATGAGTGCCAACTGCCCGCATGTAGGGTCGGCGGCCCCGGGCTGTCAAGCCTAGTGACGTCGGCACTTGGCCGAAAGGACAGTTGAAAAGGGCAAATTAGACCGTACTCGATCTATTGCATTGGTTAAGGCTGTATGCGACTTTGGGTTGTGTTGATTATAATCTACACGTTGGAATCTATTTCAAGCAGCCCCGGCTGGTATCCGATCTAAAATGAGGTCTCCGCGCCCATGAAACCAACGAAAGCAGAGTCCGCGCACTTTTCTCTTTCGGGGGATTTCGGAGCGCCTGATGAAGCCCAGCAGGGATCAGCAGATACGCTCGCCTATTTGGCGGACCTGCTGGCCGAGTTGAGAGACA
>JANORU010000428.1:0-8024 GCA_031415475.1 Hyphomicrobium sp. | reverse complement strand
CCAGCAACGGGCAGAGTATCGTGATTTTAATGGCCGCCACTTCGCTGACAGCAATGACAATTTGATTTTGCAGCGACACTACTACTCCAGCCTGCACAGTTCGGTCCTTTCGGAGAGCGTTATGTTCAGTCCAGTTTCTGCAGCCCAGAAAACTCCCAACGTGACTGCAATTTTCAAGGACGGCGCACAGTCGTTCTTGATGCCCGAAGGCGCGACGCTTGGCGAACTTGCGGTCCTCATCGACGCCCTTGGCTCACGATACGATGACACGCCAATCTCGATCCATGTTCACTTCGAATCCGCAATCAACCGGCTCCAGCCGGTCACTCAATCTCACTAATGACTCAAAAAACGAAGGAGCCGTCAAAATGGACAATATGCGGATCAAGAATGCCGCCCAGAAAATTCGCGGCCGCATGGAGCGAACTGTCGGCAAGCTGACCGGCAACAAGAAGCTCGAAGCGCGAGGCTCGGCCAGTCAAGCCGCCGGCTCTGTGCGTCCGGATGCCGGCAAGGCCAAGGAGCCTGCCGCTTCCCCAGTCAAACTTCGCTCGAAGTAAGTCACCACCCGCGAGACGCCCGTCTCGCTCCGTCAATCACTAAATAACTTTAACCGAAAGGCTCACCAGATGAATTGGGATCAAATCGAAGGCGACTGGAAGAAGTTCAGCGGCCAGGCGCAGCAGCAGTGGGGCAAGCTCACCAATGATGACCTCGATGTCGTCAATGGCAAGCGCACCGAGCTGCTCGGCGTCATCCAGAAGCGCTACGGCCACGACAAAGAGCAGGCCGAGAGCGCCATCAACGAATGGCTTGCGAAAATCTAACGATACGGCGTGCCTTCAGCCATGTCGGCTGAAGGCGCCGTCGTAATTTGATTGACCCCACTGCGTCGGGGTCAGACGCCAACAACCGAGGATCTGGCCCATGTCGATTGGAACCATCCTACTCGTCCTTCTAGTCTTGATGCTGATCGGTGCGATTCCGACTTGGCCCCACAGTAGCGCGTGGGGATATGGGCCATCAGGACTGCTTGGCACGGTCGCGATCGTCGTACTGGTTTTGGTTCTGCTGGGCCGAATATGAGTGTTCACTTGAGGGGCTCAGCAAGACGTTCATCAGTTCAAGTGCGCATCAAAGATTTCCGGCAGAACTGCAAATAGCGCCACCAGAGACCCACGGCGGTTCTGCGCGAATGTGGCTGAAGCCATTGCTTCCGCATCTTCAATTCGGACTTCAAATCGAAGGAGAATAAAATGAGAAAACATCTGATGCTGCTGGCCGGCGTTTCGACGTTGACAGCATGCGCATGGGTCGCCCCGGCTTTAGCCGAGGCCCCAAAAGCTATCCAGTTCGTCACGGAGCAGCCGGCAAGCGAATGGCGCGCCCGACTGTTTGTCGGAGCCGCCGTCCAGAATGATCAGGGCGAGACGGTCGGCGACGTCAATGATCTAGTCTTCGACCAATCCGGCCGCATCAGTACTGTCGTGCTCGGTGTAGGCGGGTTTCTCGGCATGGGCGAAAAGAATGTAGCGGTGCCCTACAGCGCGCTCAAGTTCAAGCCGGGCAAGGATGACGCCCGGACCATCGTCGTCGAATTGAGCAAGGACGCCCTCACGCAGGCGCCGTCCTACAAAGCGAGCGAGAAGACAACGCTCGACGCGATGAAAGACAAGGCTTCCGAACTTGGCAGCCAGGCGTCCGAGAAAGCCGTCGAGCTCAAAGATCAGGCCGTGAAGAAGGTCGACGAGATGACGAAGGAAGACCCGAAAAAGAACTGATCGTCATCGGGGCGTGGCTCGCGAACTCGCGAATGACCCCTTTTCAAACGTTTGACACAACAACAGGAGACCTATCATGCAATTCGAAGGCCTATTGATCTTACTCCTCATCGGCGCAGTCGCAGGCTTCTTGGCCGGCGTTATCGTCAAAGGCTACGGTTTTGGCGTGGTCGGCAATATCGTTGTCGGCATTGTCGGCGCCGTCTTTGGCGGCTGGCTGTTGCCGCGGCTCGGGCTGTTCCCGGGCGGCGACATCATCGGCCAGATCATCTCGGCGACCCTCGGTGCGGTTGCATTGCTTGCCGCGATCAGTTTGGTGCGCAGGGTTGCCTGACAAGCGTGCGTTTATTGGCTAGCATAGGACGTTGTGCGACGGTTGGCCGGGAGATCCGGGTCCGGCGCACAACGTCCTTTCAAAGTTTGCAGAGGAGAACGTGTGCGATGACCCAATCGGCGATCCCCCACAATGCCCTCGTCGTGGTCGCAGATGGCACGGGCGCGCGGTTCTTCCGCAACACCGGGCAGAACTTCAAAGTTTCGCTGTCAGCCGACGGTGATTTCAAACCCAAGAATCTGCTAGACGATGGCCCCGCCGGGCATCGGCCGCCGGAGTCGTCGGACCAGGAAACCGACGAGGCGACATTCGCAAAGCAACTTGCAAAAGAACTCTATCGGCGTGCCCATAGAGGAAATTTCGAGGCGTTGGTCCTCATTGCCGACCCGCAGACGTTGGGGCAGATCCGGCCGTCTTTGCATAAAGAAGTGCGGGCCAAGCTGGTACGCGAGGTTGGCAAGACGCTGACCAAGGCGTCGGTTGCGGATATCGAGAAGACGTTGAATTAGATTGCTGGCGCTGGTTGCTGCGTCCATGGGCGTGAACGCGCCTTACCATGATCGCTCTCGCAAGAGGTTCCGTTCGAAAGCCTTGGGGGTTTCCTAGCCGAATGCAGCGTTTCATAGGATAATGGTAGTTTTGCTACGATCAACCCACGGCGGATGGCCGATTGCGAGCCACAGGGCTAGTGTTGGAACCACGAGCCACTGGAGGAGCGGCGTCAGACCTGTACCGATAACAGGTACAATCGGCATGAGATCTGAGTAGATCCAGCTCCTGCGCACGCTGGTGTTCAGCCATTCACTATAGATCGTGTAGCCCACGCCAAACACCAAGCACGCCGCATAGACGCGGGCAACTCCGGTCGCTGGCCACTCGGTACGCGCGAAAAGTGCCAGTGCTACCAGCAGGGACAGACCTGCAATCATGGCGTCCCCGATCGTGCAGTGAAGAACCGCGAAAGCCAGTTCTTGGCGTGTGCCTGTCGACCAGAGCGTGTAGTTCGGAAGTTGCAGAATTTCCCACGTTAGGTGGGCGGCGATCGACACGCCGAGATAGCGGCGCAGGGCTCGCGGCCAAGGTCTGGCATCCCCGCTACTCAGGCCCGGCCTCATAGCCGAACCCGATTGAGTCGCAAGGCATTGCCGATGACGCTTACCGATGACAGCGCCATCGCCGCTGCCGCAATGATCGGTGAGAGCAGGATGCCGTAAGCCGGGTAGAGGACGCCCGCCGCGATCGGCACGCCGGCAGCATTGTAGAAAAAGGCGAAGAATAGGTTCTGACGAATGTTGGCCATGGTGGCGGCCGAGAGATGGCGCGCCAGCACGATGCCGTTGAGGTCACCTTTGAGGAGAGTCACACCGGCGCTTTCCATGGCGACGTCTGTGCCCGTGCCCATGGCAATGCCGACATCAGCGGCGGCGAGTGCCGGTGCATCGTTCACGCCGTCGCCCGCCATGGCGACGATGCGGCCCTGTTGCCGGAACCGCTCGACGATTTTACCTTTGTCTTGCGGCAGGACTTCAGCCTCAACGTCCGTGATCCCGAGCTTTTGGGCCACGGCCTTGGCCGTGGTCGCGTTGTCACCGGTCAGCATGACGACGCGGATGCGGGCCGCCTTAAGCGCGGCGATCGCAGCCGGGGTCGTAGCCTTGATCGGATCGGCAATCGCGAGGACGCCGGCCACTCTGCCGTCGATCGCGACAAAAATGGCGGTCGCGCCGTCGCGTCGCAAGTCATCGGCGCTCTGGTCGAGACTGCTCGTGTCGATGCCGGCTTCGGTCATAATTCGGCGATTGCCGATAGCCAGCTTCCGGCCTTCCACGGACCCGGTCACGCCCTTGCCGTTTGGAGCGTCGAAGTTCTCGACCGGCGCCAGTGTAAGGCCACGCTCGTTGGCTGACCGCACGATGGCAGTGGCCAGTGGATGTTCGCTGCTGCGTTCCAGGCTAGCCGTAAGACGGAGAAGCTCGGATTCCTCGAAGCCGGCGGCTGGGCGGACGGCTACGACACTCGGCTTTCCTTCGGTCAGCGTGCCGGTCTTGTCGATGACCAGGGTGTCGACTTTCTCAAATCGCTCCAGCGCCTCGGCACTCTTGATCAGCACGCCATTTTGTGCGCCGCGCCCGATGCCCACCATGATCGACATCGGCGTGGCCAGACCCAACGCGCAGGGACACGCGATAATGAGCACAGAGACGGCGGCAATCAGCCCATACGTGAAGCTTGGTTCCGGACCCCAGATCGACCAGGCAAGAAATGCCAGCAAGGCTGCAAGAATAACGGCTGGCACGAACCAGGCTGACACTTGGTCGGCTAACCTCTGTATCGGGGCCCGGCTGCGTTGCGCTTGCGCCACCATTTGCACGATCTGCGCTAGCACCGTGTCGCGGCCAACCTTGTCGGCACGCAGAATAAACCCGCCCGACTGGTTCATCGTTCCGCCGACCACGTTTTCGCCGGCGCTCTTGGTGACGGGCATAGATTCTCCCGTCACCATTGACTCGTCGATGGCACTGCGGCCTTCAAGGATTACGCCGTCGACGGGCACACGCTCGCCGGGCCGCACGCGCAGGCGGTCGCCGACGATGACATGTTCGAGGCTCACGTCTTCGTCCTTACCGTCGGTCCCGATCCGGCGCGCTATTTTTGGGGACAGATCGAGTAGCGCTCGAATGGCGCCACTCGTCAGTTCGCGCGCCCTCAGCTCCAACACTTGTCCGAGGAGCACGAGCACCGTTATGACGGCCGCTGCCTCGAAGTAGACCGCGACCGAGCCGTCAGGGTTGCGCATTGCCAACGGGAATACGCCCGGCAATACGGTTCCGGCGATGCTGTAAATCCATGCCACGCCGGTGCCCATGCCGATCAGAGTGAACATGTTAAGGTTGCGCGTGATCAGGGAGGTCCATGCCCGCTCGAAGAATGGCCAACCGGCCCATAAGACGACTGGCGTCGCCAACAGAAGCTGGATCCAATTCGACGTCTGCTGGCCGAGCCATTGATGCAGCCCGGTTAAATGCCCGCCCATCTCGAGCGCGAGCACCGGCATGGTTAGCGCCAAAGCGATATAGAACCGCCGCGTCATGCCGGCGAGTTCGGGATTGGGGCCCGCGTCAGCCGGCGCGATTTCCGGTTCGAGCGCCATACCGCAAATGGGGCACGGGCCAGGCTCGGGCTTCCGGATCTCGGGATGCATTGGGCAGGTGTAAATCGCGCCAGCCGGGACAGGTGACACCGATCGTTGGCCGGGCTCGAGATATTGCGCCGGATTGGCCGCGAACTTCTCCCGGCATTTGGCCGAACAGAAGTAAAATGGCCGGCCATTGTGCGTATAGCGGTGTTTGGCCGTATGTGGGTCAACAGTCATGCCGCAGACGGCGTCGCGCTGTCCGCGATCCGGTTCAGTGGACCTTGTGCTGGCCGCCGATCCTCGAGTGTCCATAGCGTCAACGTCTCCTCTGATCACTGGCCGCAGTGTACTTGCGAGATTTCATCGCGCCGCAGTTTTCCTTGCCGGATTAACGCACCAGGGCCGGAAAAGTTGGCCCCGGCTACCTCTTGGCGATCTCTTTATGGATCCGGTTTTCCTCCCAGGCGACTATTGAGGCTGTGTTGGGCGAGATGACGAGGAAAATGTGTCCAATTACGCCGAGGCCCCATCCAATAAACAACCACCGGACCCACCGAGAGTCGCCGTGCGAGGAGCTCACGGCGAGGAGGGTGGAAATGACCATCATGAAAACGATCAGATGGCCGCACAGAGCCTTCAAGGTTCCAGCATGCGCTTTTGCTCGGGCATATTTCTCAAGATCGGTGTGAGCTTCCATCGAGGCCTCCGGGCTCAACTGACGAAAGTGCAGCGCAGGCCATGGTTCAGACACTAAATCAAATGAGGACCGATCTTCGCCATTTCTTCGCCAGCTGATTCGAGAGCGGTCTTGATGCCGAGCGCGCGTTGCATCGCCAGATTGAGGGCGGCAACAAAGAAGGGCTTCTGGATAGCGACCGCGTTCGGCCGAAGTGTCTGCACTGCGGTTATATCACCGCTGACGAACACATGCGGCACGAACCCCGTGAGAAGGATTTCATCGACCGCGATCATTCCACTACCGTCGCCCAGCCCGATATCGACGATCATCAAGTCTGGTTGGCATCGAGCAGCGGCCGCCACGGCATTGGCTTGCGTCGACTCGATAGCGCAGACGTCGTGGCCCATCGCTCCAAGCACTTCCGCAAACAGTACGGCAAGGTAGACCTCGTCTTCCACGACCATGATCCGCAGCAATCTCATCCGTTCACTTCCCCTCCAGCCCCACCTTCGTTCACCCAGACATCGATCTGGTCGCGCAACTCCGATTGGACGCGGCGCATGCCGTTCAATTGGCACGGTGGATCGCAAGCTGGCGTCTCCACACGGGACAAGTCTGAAGTTGGCTCGCAGACTTTCGGCGGAGCAAGCGAACCGCGGGTCTTGTCCATCACGGGGCGATGTGGGATTCGACAAGCCAAAGCTGCTGGTCGACACCTCGGGAGATTTGAGTAAACAGATCGGCCGTGTCGGCGTCGCCGGATTTCGCTGCCTCATCGATGGCCTCTCGCGCCGACTGGCCGAAGGCGGCCAGAGATCCAGAAACAGCGAATACATGGCTCTTCTCGTCGGCGATGCCGTGCTTGTAGGCGATGAGGAACGAACGCTCCGCCGCCACTTGGATGGTCCCCTGTGCGGTGCCCCCCAGTCCGCCGGCCCGCTCGGCAAGAAGGTCGGTATAACCTTCGACCTGCTCGGCAACGGTGTCGAACAGTTGGTGGATCGCAATGAAGCCCGGTCCCCGGACATTCCAGTGCGCCTGCTTGACCTGGGCATGCAGATCAATCGACGCGGCCAGATGCTTGTTCAGCAGTTCGATCGACTGGGCCCGAATGTTCTCCGACAAGGTATTGTGCGTCGTCTGCATTGAGGCTCTCCATGTTTTTTTTGGCTGGTGACGACGGCGGCTCGATACTCTGAACGGTGCGGCGAGTGCGACGGTCAGCACAGCAGGTCGATAAGTCCGAAAGTTGTGCGCGGTTCTCGTGACCGGTCGCGAACGGACAGGGGGAAGCTGACGCCCGGTCACGAGACGCTCCGTGGCAGCTTTGAGCGATAGCTGGCCGCGAACTCGAGAAATTGCAGAAGGAGTCCCCAGCCAGCTGGGGAATTGGACGGGGACTCCGGCCTTGGAGGAAACACCCTGGAAAAGTTGCTCCAGAGGGCCTCGGACACCGGATAACCAGTGAAACTCAGCCGGTGTGAACAATGCATAAGGAGGATCGGCGAACATAGACTCGGAAACTACTCACGCCGCCGCTCAATGCTGTGATCGCTCTTTGTACAGCAACGGCATGGCCCGACAGTCTGGCCAATTTGCCACTCACGGCCAACAACCCGTGCTAGTGTCGGGACGTGGGTCCTGGGGGGCACCCTTCGAGGACAAATCCGGCATGCCAGACAACCGTTCTGATGCGGCAACATCGGTCGCGATCAAAGCCAGCCTGCCCCATCTTCCGGCGCGCGGTCCGCCGTTGCGTGCGAGCGATTTCCCCATTGTCGCAATCGGAGCTTCGGCTGGTGGGCTCGAAGCCTGCATAAAGTTTTTGTCCGCGCTGCCCAGTGACAGCGGCATGGCCTTCATCCTCGTCCAGCATCTCGATCCGACCCACGAAAGCATGATGGTGGACCTGCTGGCCGGTCACACGTCGATGACCGTGCGACAAGCCACCGATGGAATGGCCATTGAGCGCGACCACCTCTATGTTATCCCGCCAGGGTCTTATCTCTCCGTTGCAATGGGCGCATTGCACCTCACTGTGCCGCAAGCGCGTCACGGCGCGCGGCTGCCATTCGATTTTCTACTGCATTCGCT
>JANORU010000427.1:0-9183 GCA_031415475.1 Hyphomicrobium sp. | reverse complement strand
CGCTGGCTGTCGCCCTGGGCAGGGGTTGCGCGCCGGGAAAAATTCGGAACGGAAGAAAGTTCGTTCGCGCCGCCGTGGCCGCAAGTAGCGCTCGCCACCGGCCGCGCCAGCATTCCCTATCTGCGCGCATTGAAGACGCGGGCGGGCGCGCGCACGTTCACCGTCGTTCTGCAGGATCCGAAAACCGGCCCCCGCACAGCCGATCTCATTTGGGTGCCCGAGCACGATCAGCGGCGTGGCGTCAACGTCATCACCACGCCGACCGCGCCGCATAGCTTCTCGGCCGCACGTCTCAGCCAGCTGGCCGACGAGACGCCTTCCGATATTCGGGCACTGCCGGGACCACGCGTCGCCGTTATTCTCGGCGGCAAGAATGCCGTCTACAAATTTACCGATGCCGACGACGATCGCCTGGCCCGGGCGCTGGCCTCGCTTGGCCGGCTTGGCGCGAGCTTCATGATCACGCCGTCGCGGCGCACGCACGAGCGGCTGATCCGTGTCACCGATGCGGCCACACGCGACTTCCCGCGGGTCTTGTGGACAGGCGAGGGCGCCAACCCCTATCCGCATTTCCTGGCCAATGCCGATCTGCTGGTCGTGACCGCCGATAGCGTCAACATGACCGGGGAATGCTGTGCCACAGGCAAGCCGGTCTACGTCTTTGAGCCGTCCCAAGGCTCGGATAAATTCCGCCGGTTTCACAATGCGTTACAGGCCTATGGTGCGACCCGGCCGCTGCCCATTGAACTGACTGAATTGCCCACCTGGGACTACCGTCCGCTCGATTCCGCGGCTATGATTGCCGCTGAAATCGAGCGGCGCTGGCTGCGCCGGTCTGACATGTTATCCGGACTGATGGACGAAGGCCGGGGCGATCGGCACGGCGCGGCACATCTCAAAACAAGGAGCCGATAAATCATGGCGCATCTCAATCTCGACAAGCTCAAAGCCGCAAAAGTCGAGACTTCGCCGTACGTCTACACTATCGTTCCCGGCTTCCTCGGCGCCTTGTCCGTCAGCCGTATCAACGCCACCTATCCGAACATCGAGAAGGGGGGCTCGTATCCGATCGAGAGCCTTGCGGCCAACATGGCGATCAAGGACGTGATCGATGAACTGGACAGCCCCGAATTCGAGAAGATCATCGCCGACAAATTCAACGTCGAACTCGACGGCCGGCCGAAGATGTATTCGCTGCGCGGCTACACGCGCGCCAAGGACGGCCAGATTCACACTGACTCGCGCGACAAGATCATCACCGTGCTGTTGTACCTGAACGAAAACTGGCAGCAGCCGGACGGCCGGCTTCGAATTCTCAAGAATGGCAACAGTGTCGACGATTTCGTTGCCGAAGTGCCGCCGGACAACGGCACGCTGCTGGTGTTCAAGCGCTCCGACAATTCCTGGCACGGGCATCATCCCTTCGATGGTCCACGCCGCTCGCTGCAGATGAACTGGATGACCAGCGAAGGCTCGAAAGGCTGGCACAAGGTCCGCCACTCGATCTCGGCGGCGGTCAAGAAATTGACGGCGGCGTGAGGATTTCAGAACAGCGCCGTCAACTCCGACGTTCATTCATAAGTTCAAGCTGAAGCTGCTGGATTTCCGCCAGCCGCTGCCACTGATTGTTGATCAGATGGTCGAGCTTTTCGTGCAGGTGGCGGATTTCGAGTTCGGCTTTCAAGTTGATCTGGTAGTCGTTGAGGGACCGCACCCGGTCCTTCGTTTCTTGTCGCTTCTGGCTCATCATAATGACCGGAGCCTGCAGCGCTGCGAGGGTCGACAATACGAGGTTTAAGAGAATGAACGGGTAGGGGTCGAAGGCGCCGGTCTGGCCCTGCACAGCATTGATGACAATCCAGACGACAAGCACGGCGCCGAAACTGAGGATGAAGGACCAGCTGCCGCCAAAGCTGGCGAGATTGTCCGCCAGCCGTTCGCCAAGCGTGCGCTTTTCGCTAAAGGTGTTCTCGATGTTGTGGACCAGTCGCTCGTTGCTGGCGAGACTTTCGGCAACGCGCCGCTCGATCTCATTCAGCTCACCCTTTTCGTCCGAGAGCAATTCCTCGACATATTTCGCCCGGTATCTATCGACGACGTCGTGACCGATCCGGTCGGTTGGGGCGAGGTCCGGGTGATCTGTCTTCAGCCGTCGTGCGAGGGCGGGGCGCAATGCGGCGAGAGGCACGAGGTCGTGGTCGGCCCACTCCCGCCCTGTAACTGCGCATTTGCCGTGCGCAGTGGCCACTTGCTTTTTTTCCGCTGACATTGCTTTTCTCCCTTCTTCTGGCCCATCATTTCAGACGCATTCGTTTAATCTTGCTTCTCCTCAAAAATCAGCGAGATCGGGAATCCGGGTGAAGGCGATCTTGGCGCCGGCATAGCTACCGGGCAGCACGATGCGCGGCCCAAGCGTCAGAACCGGGTTCTGGTAGCGGTCGGCGAGGGCGTCAGTCAGGTCAGCAAGCCGCTCCCAGCGTCGGCGGTCGCGCCGTGCTGTCGCGTTGTCGAGAAGATCGTCGTGGATGCCATCGGCGGGCGTCAGGCCGTGGAGTAGCACGCTCACCTTCTTTGTTCGTTCAGGAACGTTGGCGGCGCGCGCCCTCTCGAACAGCTCGGCTAGGGTGACGAGAGCCGTGTGGTCGTCGCGGAACGGCCCGCGGCGCTTTTCCGTTTTCCAGCCTAGTCCATATTGCGGTTTCAGTTCGAGACGCAGGGTCGTCGCCGCAAAGCCTTCCCGCCGCATACGGCGCAGCGCCTTAACGAGCAGCAGGCGCGCGCAGGCTTCCGTCCGCTCTGGCCCGCGCCAGTCCCAGGCCAGCACACGGCTATGGCCGAACATGCAGCGCCGGGTCGGCTCCCGTTGAATGTCGTATCCATGAAGAAACGCCCAGAAGCGCTCTCCCTGCACGCCGCCCCAGATGCCCCGCATGGCGCCCGGCACCAGATCCCAGAGCTGAGCGATGGTCGCGACGCCGGCCGCGGCGAGCCGCGCGGCATTCCGGTTGCCGATGCCCGGAATATCGGTCAGCGAGAGACTGAGCAGAGGGCCCGGCAGGTCGTTCTGGCGGAGCGCGACGAGGCCGTTGGGCTTGCGCATCTCGGCGGCGACCTTGGCGAGTAGCTCGTTGGGTCCGAGGCCGATGGAGCAGGTCAGCGTCGGGCCGATGTCGCGCGCAAGTTTGCGCTTGATGGCTTCCGCGATCTCAACCGCGCGGGTGCGTTCATTGGATAGGAGGCGGCAGGCGATCTCGTCGATCGAGCAGACCTTCTCGACCGGCACGATGCTATCGACAAGGCTGATGATCGCATGATGAAGACGCACGTATTCCTCGTGCCGTGCCGGGACGAGCTTGATCTCCGGGCACTTCTCAAGCGCCTCCAGAACCGGCGTGCCAGTTTTCAGGCCAAACCGCTTGGCCTCGCGGCTCGCCGCAATCAGGCAGGTGTACCGGCTTTCGAGCGGCACGACGCCGATCGGGCGATACCGGAGTTCCGGCCGGAGATGCTGTTCCGCGCTCGCAAAGTAGCTGTCGAAATCCATATAAAGACAGGTGAAATCGGCCGCCTTGCGCATGGGTGAGGGTTCCCGTTGTTACGGAACAAACAAAGAACATACGTGATCCCGTCGCGCTTGTCGAGATGGCGCCGGGCGGCCTCCAATGGTGCGCAGGTTCCCACGTCAAGCCGCGTTGAGCGCAGCCGACCAATCAGCTAGAAGGCGCGAACATCCTTCGATGATCGATTTGATGAGAGGCGACCCCGATGGCCGCGGCCCACCAGTACGTCTACTACATGCACAAGCTCTCCAAGGCCTATCCCGGGGGCAAGCAGGTCCTGAAGAACATTTCCTTGTCATTTCTCCCCGGTGCCAAGATTGGCGTCGTCGGTTTGAACGGCTCCGGCAAGTCGACGCTGTTGAAGATCATGGCGGGGACGGTCGATGACTTTATCGGCGAAGCCAAGCCTGCCGAGGGCATCAAGGTCGGGTATCTGCCGCAGGAGCCGGACCTCGACGCGACCAAGGACGTGCTCGGCAACGCTATGGAAGGGGTCGCCGAGAAGAAGGCAATCCTTGATCGCTACAACGAGATCGCCGCCAACTATACCGACGAGACCGCCGACGAAATGACGGCGCTGCAGGATCAGATTGACGCGCAGAACCTGTGGGATCTCGATGCCCAGGTCGAACAGGCGCTCGACGCCTTGCGCTGTCCGCCGGGCGAGGCGGAGGTGACCAAACTCTCGGGCGGCGAAAAGCGGCGCGTGGCGCTGACCCGCCTGCTGCTGTCGAAACCCGACATTCTTTTGCTCGACGAGCCGACCAACCATCTCGATGCCGAAAGCGTCGCCTGGCTGGAGCGCTTCTTGAAGGACTACACGGGCTGCGTCATCCTCGTCACCCACGACCGCTACTTCCTCGACAACCTGACCGACTGGACGCTGGAACTCGATCGCGGCGCCGGCGTGCCATGGAAGGGCAACTATTCGAGCTGGCTCGAACAGAAGGCCAAGCGCGAGGCGAGCGAGAAGTCGGCCGAGGAAAACCGCCAGAAGGCCATGGCGCGCGAATTAGAGTGGATCAAGGCGTCGCCCAAGGCCCGCCAGGCCAAGGGCAAAGATCGTCTCAACCGCTTTAAGGAAATGTCCGAGCAGGGCGGCCGCGAAGAGCTCGGAAAGGCGTCGTTCCAGATCGCAACCGGGCCGCGCCTTGGCGACAACGTGCTCGAAGTTGAGGGCCTGTCGAAGGCCTTCGGCGACCAGCTGCTGTTCGATGATCTATCGTTCAAGCTGCCGCCGGGCGGCATCGTCGGCGTCATCGGCCCGAACGGCGCCGGCAAGACGACGCTGTTCAAAATGATCACCGGCAAGGAACAGCCGGACGCCGGCACGTTGCATCTCGGCGAGACGGTCAAGCTCGCCTACGTCGATCAGAGCCGCGATCATCTCGACGACAAGAAAACCGTGTGGGAGGAAATCTCCGGCGGTAACGACATCATGAAGTTCGGCGATAAGCGCGAAATGCCGAGCCGCGCCTACTGCGGCTGGTTCAACTTCAAAGGGCCCGATCAGCAAAAGAAGGTTGGGCAGCTGTCGGGCGGCGAACGCAATCGCGTGCATCTCGCCAAGATGCTCAAAGAGGGCGGCAACTTACTCCTGCTCGACGAGCCGACCAACGATCTCGACACCGAGACCTTGGGCGCGCTGGAAGCAGCCCTTGAGGATTTCCCCGGCTGCGCGGTCGTCATCTCGCATGATCGCTTCTTCCTCGACCGGCTTGCGACGCACATTCTCGCCTTCGAAGGCGACAGCCATGGGGAATGGTTCGAGGGCAACTTCGAAGCCTATGAGGAAGACAAAAAACGCCGCCTCGGCGATGACGCGGTCGAGCCCCACCGCATCAAATACAAGCGGTTCGAGCGGTAACATGAACGGCACAAAGCTAAGTCGTTGAAATTCCAAGTGGGGCGCACAACTTTGACGCGCGGCACGGTCGCCGCAGGCGACGAATTGACGTGCCACATCAAACTCATATCGTGCCTTCTTCATCCTGTTTAGGCCGCATTTGCGCGCTCAAAACCAAAAATCGAAATCAGACGACAGGGTGATGAGATGATGAGACTTGTGTTGGCCGCCGTTGCGGCGCTGTTCGTTTTTGCTTCGGGCCCGTCGGCCAAAGCCAGTCCCTATGATCCGGGCCAGTCGCAGGGCTGGCAGCAGACGGAAGGCGGCACACCGCGCGCCTCTCGCCGCAAGGCACGCTCTGGTTACGCCTCGACCGCGGAACGCGCTCCGCGCCGCGCCGGTGTTGGTGGCCGTCCGTCGCGCTGGTGCGGCTGGTGGATGCGCACCCAGAAGGGCGGCGGTCCGGAATACAATCTCGCCTGGAATTGGCGCAACTATGGTTCGGCGAGCGGCCCGCAGGTTGGCGCCGTGGTCGTCTGGCGTCATCACGTCGGCATGATTGTCGGCCAATCCGCCAACGGCAAATGGATCGTCAAGTCGGGCAACGACGGCGGCGCGGTTCGCACGCGCGCTCGTTCTGTGTCGGGCGCGATCTTCCGCATCTAAGTCGAAAACACGTTTATGATACCGCGAGGGGCTTCTTATGATCCACCTCGCCTTCGATCTCATAGCAGCGGCCGCATCGTTCGCGATGACGGCCGCTGTTTATTTTTGGCGATTGCGTGAGGCCGGTGACCGGATCGCCCACATCGGACCGGGCTATGCGGTGGCGCTCGTCGTCGGCGCCGTGCTCGGCGCTTATCTGCTCGGCACCGCCAATATGATGCTGTCGGGCACGCCCGGCATCGGCCGCTCGATCCTCGGTGCGCTGGCCGGCGCGATCGGCTCAATCGAAATCTACAAATATGCCAACGGCATCGAGGGCTCGACCGGTGTCGTGTTCGTGCCGGCATTTGCCACCTCGGTCGTAGTTGGCCGGCTCGGGTGTTTTTTCTCGGGGATGGAGGATTACACGTATGGTACGCCGGTGAGCCTGCCATGGGCCGTCGATTTCGGTGACAGCGTGATGCGCCATCCGGTGCAGCTTTATGAATCGCTCGCCATGGCCGCTTTTCTCGCTGTCGCACTCTTTGCCTTCGCGCGGCGCTCGCCCCTGTTTCTCAAAAACGGCTTCTATCTCCTCGTCTTATGGTACGCGGGCCAGCGCTTCGTCTGGGAATTCCTGAAGCCCTACCAGGAGGTTGCCGGCCCGTTCAACGTTTTCCACTTTGTCTGCCTCGCACTCGTCGGCTACGCTCTCGTCATGTTGACGGGGAGACGACGCCCAGATGAGCGACCGTAAAGCCGCGCCCTACATTTTTTATGGTCAGACGACGTCGCTGTGCGGCACCTGCCACCGGCTCGTGCCGGCAAAAATCATCATCGAAGGCGAGAACGTTTTCTATCAGAAGCGCTGCGCCGAGCATGGCGTCGATAAAGTGCTCGTGTCGTCGGACGCGGCCTACTACAAGGCTTGCTTCGACTACATCAAACCGGGCGACCGGCCGCTGCACCCGGGCACCTCAACGGAGTACGGCTGCCCCTATGACTGCGGGCTCTGCCCCGATCACGAGCAGCACTCCTGCCTTGCGCTGATCGATGTCAACGACGCCTGCAATCTGACATGCCCGGTGTGCTTTGCCGAAAGCGGCGTCAAGCGCACCGAGCAGAAATCGCTGGCGGTGATCGAACGGATGCTCGACGCGCTGGTTGAAAGCGAAGGCGAGCCAGATCTGGTGCAGATCTCCGGCGGCGAGCCGACCATCCATCCGCAGATTCTCGACATCATCCGGCTCGCCAAATCCAAGCCCATCCGCCACATCATGCTCAACACCAACGGCATCCGCATTGCCGAGGAGCCGGAGTTCGTGAAGGCGCTGACCGAATTCAAGCCCGGCTTCGAAGTCTATCTGCAATTCGACAGCTTGAAGCCCGAGGCTCTGAAAACGCTGCGTGGCGCCGATCTGACGCGCATCCGCCGGCAAGCGCTCGAAGCGCTCGAGAAGCACGAAATCTCGACCACTCTGGTGGTGGTCGTGAAGCGCGGCGTCAATGACGACGAGATCGGCGACATTATCGATTTTGCGCTGCAGTGGAAGTGCGTGCGCGGCATCACCTTTCAGCCGGTGCAAGACGCCGGTCGCAACGAGGATTTCGATCCGCGCCGCAACCGCTTTGTGCTGTCGGATATCCGCCGCGCCATCGTCGACAGCAATCGCGGCTTCAAGGCCGCCGACGTCATTCCACTGCCGTGCAATCCGGAATCGATCGCCATCGCCTATGCGCTGCGCAACGGGAAAAAGATCACGCCGGTCACATCGTTCCTGCCGCGTGAGGAGTTGCTCGAAGTCGTGCCGAACGCCATCACCTTCGAGAAGTACCCGGATCTGCATAAGCGCGTGCTGGAATTCTTTTCGCTGACGACCACCAACTCCAACGTGGTCGAGCGGCTTGGCGCGTTGCTGTGCTGTCTCCCGGCGATCCCGCTGCCGGGCAAGCTCGGTTATCAGGACATCTTCCGCATCGCCATCGTCGAGTTCATGGACGCGCACAATTTCTGCGTCAGCCGTGTGAAACGAAGCTGCGTGCATTTCATCACACCGGCCGGCCAGATCATTCCGTTCGAGACCTACAACCTGTTCTACCGCAACGGCGAGGTGGAGAGATTCCGCAAGGAGTTAGTGCGTGGGGCGCGATCGCGTCCCGTGGAGATCGAACGGGAAAAGGTTTTGTGAGCCGGCAGTTTCGAAACGAGAGCGCCTGACGCGGAGGGTAAACGCCATGAACTTTCTCAGAATCTTTGCCGGCGTCATCGCCGCCTTGATTTGCCTCGTCTCTGGTGGCTGCACTCTGTTCTTCATCGCGGCCGCGTTCAATCACGGCGGCGCGGATATGGCCGGCTTCGTCGCGCTGGCGGTCGTCATCTGCATTGCCAGTGGAGCGGCGGCCCGCATGCTTCTCAACCGGCCAGACAAGCCAGACAACCAAGCCTAGATCCCGAGTCTCAGACAGCAAAACGGGCCGCCCCCGGGGTCGGGACGGCCCGCGTCTTACTACTGTACTCGAGACCGGTTAGTTGGTGCTGGTCTTGAGTTTCTTGAACTCTTCGACAGTCATGGTGAGCTGGATCGCATCCCCCTTGGCCACCACCCTATCGGCCGGGACCAGGACGTTCGAGCCGCCGAAGCCAAGAATGGCCCCAGCTTTGACTTCGATGTCCTTCAGCTTGCCGTCCGGTGCTGCATGAACGGTTGCGACCTGGCCGATCGATTTGCCGTCCGAGCCGATCACGGGAAGGCCCACGAGATCCGACGCGGCAACTGCCCCGCCGGCCCGTGCACCCGCACCCGTGTCAGACAGTGAGTCAGGGGCCGCTTCTCGTGCTGCTGGAGCCGCGGGTTTGCCCGCAGCGCCGCCTGCTGCGCCGCCCGTATCCTGGGCGAGGGCGAGGCTAGATCCCGCAACGAGTGCGGCCGCTGCGGCGACCGTTCGCTTCGTACCTTGCTTCGAGGTTCGCATGGCAAATCTCCTTTATGTTTTTTGCACACGATTGGGACTGACGTGAAAGCGGTGCAGTGTTTCCATTGGTCCCGTCGCAAATGTAGACGTCAGAAATCGACACGATAGACTTGAACTTGACTTCTTTTGACCTACTCAAACCTTTGCTCTTGCTGAGAA
>JANORU010000426.1:0-2488 GCA_031415475.1 Hyphomicrobium sp. | reverse complement strand
ACCGAGCCGAAATCCTCAGCCTTCACTTCGCCAGAGGCTTTGACCGTATCGAGCACGGCAATAACTGTTGCCAATGCGAACGCGAGTTCCTGCACCGGCGTCGCGCCGGCTTCCTGCAGAAGGTAGGAGCAGACGTTGGTCGGGTTCCATTTCGGCACGTCTTTCCAAGAGAACACGATCGTATCCTTGATCAGACGAAGCGACGGCTCGGGCGGAAACACATAGGTGCCGCGCGACAGATACTCCTTGATGATGTCGTTCTGGATGGTGCCGGTCAGCTTGGACCGGGAGACGTTGGTTTCGTCGGCAACCGCAACGTACAGCGACAACAGCCATGCGGCCGTCGCGTTGATGGTCATCGACGTGTTCATCTGATCGAGCGGGATGCCCTCGAGCAGCGTGCGCATATCGCCGAGATGGGACACCGGCACGCCGACCTTGCCGACTTCACCGCGCGCCAGTTCGTGGTCGCTGTCGTAACCGGTCTGCGTCGGCAGATCGAACGCGATCGACAGCCCGGTCTGACCCTTGGCCAGGTTCATCTTGTAGAGTTCGTTGGACTTGGCGGCGGTTGAGTGACCGGCATAGGTTCTGAACAGCCAGGGCTTGTCGCGCTCGGGCTGTGCGTTTGCCGCTGCAGCTTTGGTGCCGTCCGCCATAGAATAAATCCTCGCCGCTGATCTCCGACCGTTTTTAGACGAAAAGATCGCGGGAGCAACAGGAACGGCCCGCCGCTGGCAGGTGAACACCTGCGGCGTGCTGTCAATAGCCGGGAAGAAGCGGGGTGTTAGCGGTCGAGGGACGCCGAATTGTCGTTCTTGACGACCCGAGTATTGGCGTCTGTGAGCCAAGCGATGACGCGTGTGGCGACAACCATCAGAAGAAATCCAAGCGTCAGTCCGAGTGCCGCCGACATGATGACGTTGGCGTCCTGATAGGCCGTGAAACTGATGCCACTGCGCGACAGGGCGTACACCATGGCGAGCGCACCCAGTATCATGGCCGGCATGAATACGAACGTCAGCATACCCGAAGAGGTGCCGGCATTGATCATGACCGCCGCCATGACCGTCAGCGCCGCAACGACGCCAATCGTAAACGCATCGACCTGAAAAATATCTGCGAGTAGCTCGTACATGGCACCTTGCCCGTCAGCCACAGCCTGAAAACAGGGCGTCGCCGCCCTTTGGCCTTTGGGCCAGATTAACCGCCGGTGGTTAATCTTTGGTTCACGCGTCCGTATGGCGCGGAGCGAACACCCTTTATTGCAGCGCGAAAAAGTGCTTCAAACCTGTCACAAGCGCCCGCGGGGAGGCTCGGAACTCGCCATGAGGGCCGGGATAGGGTGCTTTGACCATTGGGAGAAGCGGGAACATGTCGAGCCAGAGCGCCGTCACGAAAAGCGACGCCGGCGGGCCGGGAACTCCGGCGATCGTCGCGGCTAAAAAGGACCTCTACGAAATCGGCGAGATTCCGCCGCTCGGCCATGTGCCGAAGAACATGTATGCCTGGGCCATCCGGCAAGACCGGCAAGGCCCGCCCGAGACCGCCATGCAGGTCGAAGTCGTTCCAACGTGGCAGCTCGATAGCCACGACGTGCTGGTTCTGGTGATGGCCGCCGGCGTCAACTACAACGGCGTGTGGGCGTCGCTCGGTACGCCGATCTCGATGTTCGACGTTCACAAGCAGCCGTATCACATCTGCGGCTCTGACGCGTCGGGCATCGTCTGGGCGGTCGGCTCCAAGGTCAAGCGCTGGAAGGTCGGCGACGAAGTCGTCATCCACTGCAACCAGGACGACGGCGACGACGAGGAGTGCAACGGCGGCGATCCGATGTTCTCGACGAGCCAGCGCATCTGGGGCTATGAGACGCCGGACGGCTCGTTCGCCCAGTTCTGCCGCGCGCAGGACCGCCAGTTGCTTGAGCGACCAAAGCATCTCACCTGGGAAGAGGCGGCCTGCTACACGCTGACGCTCGCCACCGCCTATCGCATGCTGTTCGGACATCGTCCGCATGTTCTGCGGCCCGGCCACAATGTTCTCGTCTGGGGCGCTTCGGGCGGTCTCGGTTCGTTTGCCGTCCAGCTGTGCGCGACCGCCGGCGCCAATGCCATCGGTGTTGTCTCGGAAGACGACAAGATCGACTTCGTCAAGCAGCTTGGCGCCAAGGGCGTTATCAATCGCAAGAAGTTCAACTGCTGGGGTCAACTGCCGAAGGTCAACACGCCTGAGTACGCGACCTGGTTGAAAGAGATGCGCAAGTTTGGCGCCGCCATCTGGGAAACGACAGGCAAGGGCATTAATGTCGATTGCGTGTTCGAGCATCCCGGCGAATCGACAATACCGGTTTCGGTCCAGGTCGTGAAGCGCGGCGGCATGGTGGTCATCTGCGCCGGCACGAGCGGCTACAATCTCACCATGGACGCGCGCTACCTGTGGATGCACCAGAAGCGCGTGCAAGGCTCGCATTTCGCCAACCTGATGCAGG
>JANORU010000425.1:0-2435 GCA_031415475.1 Hyphomicrobium sp. | reverse complement strand
TGCACTTCGAACATGCGCTGCGTGTACATGTTAGCCGGCGGGTTCTCCGTGCCATCAACGACACCCGATGACAGCGCCTGATAGGCTTCCGAGAACGCCAGTACCTGCGGCATGGCCCCCAGAGCCGTCATCGTCTCTTCGATGACGCGCGACGATTGAATGCGCATTTTGAGACCGAGCAGGTCTTCGGGTGAACGCAACGGCCGGTTGGCGGACAAAATCTTGAAGCCGTTGTTCCAGTAGCCAAGCCCGATCATGCCTTTGGCTTCGAGCATCGACAGCAGGTCGCGTCCGACTGGACCCTCCGTGACTTTGGCGAGATCGGCAGTATTGCGAAAGATGTAAGGTAGATCGAAGACCTCGAATGCCTTGACGCCGAGCGGCCCGAATTTCGACAGCGACGGCGCCAACATCTCAACGGCGCCGAGTTGCAGCGCTTCAAGCTCTTCCTTGTCCTTGTAGAGTTGCGAATTTGGAAACAGATCAATCTTGAGCCGGCCATTCGAATACGCCTCGGCCAGCTCCTTGAACTTGACCGCTGCCCGGCTTTTGTGGGCCTGAGGCGCCGCCACATGGCTGAATTTGATGACGATGGGCCCATCGGCGGCAGCCGACGTGGACGAAATGCACGCGAACAGGCTCAGAAAAATGAGGCATCGCACGATCAAGGCCGGTCTCCCTGCGGTCTACCTAGATCGCTTTCATTCGGGGTCATCTGTCAAGATGGGGACGCCCGCTCGTTCGCCAAAACTTAATGACAGCTCGCGTCAGGCGGAAGACGCGCTTGGCGCGCCGCGTATCCTCAGGCGACAGGCACCAGCAGCCGCAGAAGAAGAATGGCTTTTGTGCCAGCCTGGCCGCCAACGCAAACTGACGCGCGCCGTTGCTCATCGCTTCTCCCGGCCGGACCTCGGCTTTCCTTGAGCCGCCCTGAATTCGCGCGCCGTCAAGGCAAAGACTTCGCCGTCGCTGTCCTCGGTATCGAGCCACAAAAATGGCAGATCGGGGAACTCGGCCTCGAGAATATCCAGACCGGTGCCGATCTCAACGACCAAAACGCCGTCGGGGGTCAAATGGTTGGCGGCGGTGCCGAGAATTCTTCTGACGATATCCAGTCCATCCTCGCCGCCGGCGTGCGCCATCACCGGTTCCGCCCGGTACTCCGGCGGAAAGTCGTCGACGGCTTCTTGGGCCACATAGGGCGGGTTGGATATAATAAGGTCGTAGCGTTTGCCCGGCATGGCGTCGAACAGATCGGATCGGATGAGGTTCACTCGATCCTCAAACCCGTAGTCGGCAACATTGCGTTTGGCGACGTCGAGCGCGTCGTTCGATAGGTCTGCCGCATCGATCATTGCATTGGGGAACTCAATCGCCGCCAGAATGGCGAGGCAGCCGGAGCCGGTGCAGAGATCAAGCACCGTTTCTATGCTGTCGGCGTCGCTAACCGCGGTTTCGATGCCGTCTTCCAGCAGTTCGCCAATGAATGAGCGGGGCACGATGACCCGTTCATCAACATAGAAGCTGTGGCCGCGAATGAACGCCTCGTTGACAAGGTAAGACGCCGGCTTGCGGGTCGAAACGCGCTTTTCGATGATGGCCAGGACCGACTGGCGTTCCGGCAGGGTTAACCGGCAGTCGAGCCAGGGGTCGAGCTGATCGACCGGCAGGTCGAGCGTTTTCAAGATCAGGAATGCGGCTTCATCGATCGCCGACGACGTTCCGTGCCCGAAGACGAGATCGGCCTTGCGAAACCGGCTCGTCGCGTAGCGAAGCCAGTCGCGAACCGTGGCCAGATCGTTGGCAATTGACGCGTCGGTCATCGTTAGGCCTTTCGACTATTTGCGGCCGACGCTGTCATAGTTGAACCCGGCGGCGCGGGCAGCGGCCGGCTGGAAGATGTTGCGCAGATCGACGATTACGTCGCCGCGCATCTGCTTGCGCGCGTCCTCTAAGTCCAGCGCCCGGAATTCGTTCCATTCCGTCAATACAACCAACGCATCGGCGCCGGTCAGTGCGTCGAGACTACCATCGCACCATGTCACGTCCGGCAACAGCGCTTCGGCGTGCTTGCGGCCCTGTGGATCATAGGCGCGGATCGTGGCGCCGCGTTCCTGCAGCATCGGTACGACCACCAGGCTCGGCGCATCGCGCATATCGTCGGTATTGGGTTTGAACGTGACGCCCAGTACGGCAATGGTTTTGTTGCGGACCGATCCGCCCATGACGCGTTCGATCCGGCCCGCGCAGGCAATCTTGCGTTCGTGGTTGACGCGCTCGACCTGCTCGATGATCGACATGGGCGAACGGGCTTCGCGCGCCGTGCGGATGAGGGCCGACACGTCTTTGGGAAAACACGAGCCGCCGTAGCCGGGACCGGGATGCAGAAACTTGCTGCCGATGCGACCATCGCGGCCGATGGCGTTGGCAACCTG
>JANORU010000424.1:0-5136 GCA_031415475.1 Hyphomicrobium sp. | reverse complement strand
GGGAGAGGCAGTAGGCAATTGGCGATAGGCAACTGGCTGGCCGACACGATGCCTCTGTTGCCCAATGCCTATGCCTACTGCCTGCAAAAACATGTTCGACAAAGTCCTGATCGCCAACCGCGGTGAGATTGCGCTCCGAATTCAGCGCGCCTGCAAGGAACTCGGCATCGCAACGGTTGCGGTTCATTCAACCGCCGACGCCGACGCGATGCACGTCCGGCTCGCGGATGAAAGTGTGTGCATCGGCCCGCCGACATCGAGCGACAGCTACCTCAACATTCCCCGCCTGCTCGCGGCGTGCGAAATCACCGGCGCCGATGCCGTCCATCCCGGTTACGGCTTCCTGTCGGAAAACGCCCGCTTCGCCGAGATTCTCGAAGAGCACGGCATCACGTTCATCGGCCCGACGTCGGAGCATATCCGCATCATGGGCGACAAGATTGAAGCCAAGGTGACCGCCAAACGGCTTGGCATTCCGGTCGTGCCGGGATCGGCCGGGGCGGTCAACACCGAAACCGAGGCGCTCAAGGCGGCTAAAGCCATGGGCTTTCCGGTGCTCGTCAAGGCGACGGCCGGCGGCGGCGGACGCGGTATGAAAGTCGCCCACACGGCTGCGGATTTGCCGATTGCCTTCGCGACGGCTCGCTCGGAAGCCAAGGCGGCGTTTGGTAACGACAGCGTCTATATCGAAAAGTATCTGACCAAACCCCGCCACATCGAAATCCAAGTGTTCGGCGACGGCCTGGGCAATGCCGTGCATTTGGGTGAGCGCGATTGTTCGCTGCAGCGCCGCCACCAGAAGATCCTGGAAGAAGCGCCCTCACCGGCCTTGAACGCCGCGTCGCGCGCCAAGATCGGCGAGACGGTCGCCAAGGCGATGCAGGAGATTAAGTATCGCGGTGCCGGTACGGTCGAATTCCTGTTCGAAGACGGCGAATTCTATTTCATTGAAATGAACACCCGCATCCAGGTCGAGCATCCGGTGACCGAGGCGGTGACCGGCATAGATCTGGTGCTTGAGCAAATCCGCGTCGCCTCGGGCGCGGCATTGAGCTTCAAGCAGGAAGACATCGTCATCTCAGGGCACGCCATCGAGTGCCGCATCAATGCCGAGAACCCGCGCACGTTCCGCCCCTCGCCCGGCCAAATCACCTACTGGCACCCGCCGGGCGGCCTCGGCGTTCGCGTCGACAGCGGCGTGTATCAGGGCTACCGCATCCCGCCCTACTACGACAGTTTGATCGGCAAGCTCATCGTCCACGGCAAGACCCGCAACGAGTGCATGATGCGCTTGAAGCGGGCGCTGTCCGAATTTGTCATCGACGGCATCGAAACCACCATCCCGCTGTTCAACGAGCTGATCCGCCAGCCCGATATCGCCAACGGCCTTTACGATATTCACTGGCTGGAGAAGTATCTCGGCAAGCAACCGTGAGGCCGGCGCAGAGCTATTTTGTTGAACTGGATAACGTTGCTCCGCTGCCCCCGTTCGGACTGTGATTGGAGTTGGCGACTTTGATCCCCGCCGAGCAACCGCCATTTGGTCATTTCAAGCCGTCGCCGGTTGAGCAGCGACTGATTGCGCTCGGCGGCGGCCTGTCGCGCACGCGCACAGGGCGGCGCGTAGCGTCTGTGCTGCGCTCGATCATGTCCCGCATCCGCCGCGATCCGCTTGACCTTGAGGTTCTCGGCCAGCGCATGCGGCTGTATGCCGGCAACAATGCCTGCGAGAAGCGGCTGATCATAACTCCGCAGTTCTTCGATCCCGAGGAATTCGCGTATCTGGGTCCGCGCGTCACGCCCGGGTTTGTGTTTCTCGACATTGGCTCCAATGTCGGCACCTACAGTATTTTCGTCGCCCTGCGCGGTGGGCCCAATGCCCGGGTTATCGCCATCGATCCCAACGCAATTGTGCTCGAACGTCTGCGCTTCAATCTGATCGCCAACGGCATTGAGACGGTCACAACACTCAATACGGCTCTGGGCGACACGACTGGATTTGCCGAATTCGCGATTGATGCGCAGAATATGGGGGGCTCGTCATTGCGCTTGGACCCCGGTTCAGGCGAGACAAAGACGCGCGTTCAAGTGCCGGTCCGGCCGCTCTTTGATGTCGTCAAGGACGCGGGCCTTGCGCGTATCGATGCCATCAAGATCGATGTCGAGGGGTTCGAAGATCGCATCCTCGTGCCATATTTCAGCTCAGCGCCCGAAGCGCTTTGGCCGCGTTTGGTCATCATCGAGAAAAGCGCTGAGGCGTGGGAGACCAATTGCATCGACCTGCTGACTGACAACGGCTACAAAATCGCGCTGGAGTCGTCAGGCAACGCCGTGTTGGAGCGTGCCGCTTCTTGACCTCCCGGTAAAAGCGCAATTTTATGCGGAGGATGTGGCGTTGATCTGCCCCGTGTGGCCCCGAGCCCTCCCATTGCAACTCAAATCTGACTATATTGAATTCCGAACCATGGTTGCCGGCCAGAGGACCCCTTGACCTCGCGTGACGATATTCTGATCGACATAACGCCTCAGGTGCTGCTGAAAGCGTACGCGTGCGGGATCTTTCCGATGGCGGAAAGTGCGGAAGACCCGGCGCTGTATTGGATCGAGCCGCAACACCGGGGAATTCTGCCGCTCCACAAAGTCCACGTCCCCCGCCGGCTGAGACGGACGCTGCGATCAACCCCCCTGGTCGTCAGGTCTGACAATGACTTCAACGCGGTCATCGACGGCTGTGCCGGGTCGCGCGACGGCCGTCGCTCGACCTGGATCAACAGCCGGATCCGGTCGCTCTATCGCGATCTTTTCGATATGGGCTACTGCCACACGATCGAAGTGTGGAACGGAGACACGCTCGTCGGCGGGCTCTATGGCGTGGCGCTCAGCGGCGCATTCTTCGGCGAGAGCATGTTTTCGTTCGAACGTGATGCCTCAAAAATAGCGCTCGTACATTTGGCAGGCCGGCTGATTGCCGGACGGTTCCGGCTGCTCGATACACAATTTGTGACCGACCACCTCCAGCAATTCGGCACAATCGAAGTCGACCGCGAGAAATTCCACCGGCTCCTTGAGCACGCCCTCGCCGCCAATTCGGATTTCAAAACTCTACCGCCTATTACAACCGCCGCCGAAGTGCTCGACATCATCGACGCAGCCGCCGGTCCCACCTGATTTCCTTGCGTGTTCCGCTCGGGACATCCAGTCCGTCAGACAACTGCCAATATTGGCTGATGACAGGCGCAATGCGGCTCAAGCCCATGGCCCATCATCATCGGCACGATGACCAAGCCGGTGGCGAATAGTGCAACAACACAGGACACGTCGAACATGAGTAAATTTTTGAATGCGATGGCCGGACTCGGCATCGCCACAACTGTCGGGTTAGCGGCCCTTGCCGGCACGGCCGGCGCCGCTGATGCGCACTCCGGTCACAAAAAGCATTTGAAAGTCCATTTGAACTTCGGCACCGGCAGTGACTGCGGCTGGTACTGGTACAAGTGGGAACAGACCGGAAAGTGGAAGTGGTACGCCCGCTATCAGCGCTGCATCCACGAAGGCTTGTAAGAACCGTACGATCGCTCCCGCTTTCTCCCCAGCGCGGCGCGCGTTACAAACTCCTCCGGGCCCTCCCACCGGGGGAGTTTGCCGTTTTAAGTTCACGCGTGGTGCGTCGCGCTCAAGCCGGGAAAATTTTCCCGTCGCGTGCCCGCCAACCGAATACGTGTCAGACGTGCGACGGAAAATGTGGTGTGCGGGGCTCAATCGGCCGCCCGCCGAAAAGCTGCAATGCCGTTACGAATTATTGTCGTTTTCTGTGTCGCGCGGAACAGCGGACGCGGCATAGATCGGGCACAGTTGGCTCATCGAGACCAGCCAATCTCAAGGACTTGAGCGGCTCGATATCCTCCCCGCCGGGTCCCTCCCTGGCCCGGCCCTCGAGGGCCCCTCGGGTCTCCCCCTCCCGAGGGGCCAATTCGTGTTCGCATCAATCAATCGTGACTGCTGCCCTGATCGTTTGCATCCGCTGCGAGCAAAAGTAATGCTCGGGGCCGCTCGTCTACGCCAATTTCAGAGTATGTTTTTCGCAATTCGACCTTGATAGCTGGAGCGCGCCGCCGCAAAATAGCGCCCAGTTGGCCCGGCGCGTTCACGCCCGCGAACCGAGCCCAAGGGAGAAAGACATGAAAGCAGTTATGCGACCGCTCATGATGGGGCTCGTTGCTCTCGTCATGGCACTGACCGCCATCACTGTGGCGCCGCAACAGGCAGAAGCACGTAAAGGCCGCTGGATCGCCGCCGGCGTTGCCGCCGCCGTTATCGGTGGCGTAATCCTCAGCCACCGGCATCATCGCCGTCATCATTACTATTCGAGCTACGATGATTACGGATATGAGCCGTACTACTATCCACGCTACCGGTACTATCGGCCGTCCTATGCCTATAGCTACGGCTACTATCAACGCCCGCGCTGGCGGCATCGCAACGTGAACTATGGCTACCGTCATGGCGGCTGGGGTGGAGGTCACTACGGCCGTATCAATGGCATCGGTATTGGCTGGTAGGCTGTTCTAGAAAATGATCGAACGATGCCCCCTGAGCGTGGCGCGGGGGGCATTGTTTTTTTGGCGGCCTACTCGTCGAGTACGGACTCGTAGAATTCCGGCTTGAAACCAATGATCGATCGGCCTTCGACGTCGAGTACCGGCCGCTTGATCATCGACGGCTGATCGAGCATCAGTGCGATCGCTCGCATCTCGGAGAGGCTCTGCTTGCTGGCGTCCGGCAATTTGCGAAACGTTGTGCCGGCGCGGTTGAGAACCGTTTCCCACCCTGCGGCCTTGACCCACGCGTCCAGCAGCGGACGCGTGATCCCTTCCGTTTTGAAGTCATGGAACGTGTAGGCGACACCGCGCTCGTCCAGCCAAGCACGCGCTTTTTTCACCGTGTCGCAATTTTTGATGCCGTACATCGTGACGGCTTTGGTCTTGCCGCCCACCGTCACGGTCATTCCCACTCGATCGTTCCGGGCGGCTTCGACGTTACGTCGTAGACCACGCGATTGACGCCCTTGACCTCGTTGATGATGCGCGTCGCCACGCGCCCCAAGAACCCCATGTCGAACGGATAGAAGTCCGCTGT
>JANORU010000423.1:0-1818 GCA_031415475.1 Hyphomicrobium sp. | reverse complement strand
TCCATGGTCCGGGTTGCCAATGGCGTGGCAGCCTGGCTTGCGGTTTCGACCGCAGCCAGCTGCGGTACAGGTGCATTGTTGACCCTGGCCGCAGAGGCCGGCGCCACCGAGTTTGCGGAAACGGACGCTGCAGTCTGCGGGGCCTCGGCCTTCTTCTCGACGGCAGCGAGACCGGCTTCGAGAGCGTCGAGCGCGCGCGCCGCGGCCAGAGCCGGGCTGTCGGTTGCCAGGGATGTCAGTTCTGCGCTGAACGGCGAAGTTGCCGACTGCTCGGCCGGCGTCAGGGCTGGGCTGCCTGCCATAACGGGAGTGGGCTTGACCGGCGTGGCCGCTGCAGGCGAAACGCTGGCAACAGAATTCGCCGTCGACGACCCAGATCCTGGTTTGACCTCGCCAGCAGTTGACGCACCGGGCGATGACAGCGCGGCTCCGTAACCGGGCGGCGGATAGAACCCGCCGCTCTTGCGCATGGCCGGGAAGGGCGATGCGACAGCCGCACTCGTCGAATTGGAAGCAGTGCTTGTGATCTTTGCCGCCGCGGCAAGGGCCAATTCGGCGGCCGACTTTTCGGCGGACTGTCTGGCCGTCCCGGAAGCCGGCTGAACGGGCGCCGAATTCGAAACTGCGCTTGTCGAATTTGTGCCTGTCGAAACACTGGGTGCTTCAACCGCCGGCACCAGCAACGCCTGCCATGGATCGGCCGCCGTGGACCTCCCGGAGTTTCTGCTTGGTTCCGGAGCCTCGAGCAGATCGGCCAGATCATCGACGACGGCCGGACGAGCAGATTTCGGTTCGCCGTCCGAGGACTGCGACGCGCGCGACGCACCCGTGCCGAACACAGCATCACGGCCCGAGGGCAGATGTATGCCAACACCAGCAGACGGCTTCAAAAGCGGGTTGCTCGCGAGGGGATCGGGACTTGAAGGTTTCAGCGCGGGTTCCTCGGCAATGATCTTCCGGATCGATGCCAAGATTTCTTCCATTGAGGGCTCGGCCGCGCTCTCTATCGTGCTCATCGGGGTCGTCGCCTCGGTCCAGTTTTAGCCAGTGGTCCCAGCAATGCTCACCCCATGCCCCAACTCTGGGGCGCTATCGTGACTAATGCTCCTATCGCGCCGTGAGCCGGGCCACAATCCGCGAGCGCAGCCGGCGCCCATGTCATGCCGCGGACGCACTCGTTCAACACTCACATCCCATTGGGTTTTTTGCCGGATCTCACGGATTCCGTGACCTCAATGTGGAGGGCTTTCTCCACCATTTTCGGCATGTTGTCGGCAAGCCACTGGCGCAACATGGGCCGCAACAAGTCAGCGGTTTGATCCTCGATGCCATTGGCCTGGGCATGGTGATCGAGCGGTGGCGGTGTGACGGCCGCGTGGTCAGGAACTGAAGAACTGACCGCGTGCACCGCCGGATCGGCAAAAGCCGGATAAACAGCCGAAATGTCCAAGCCATCGTGCGGCGCGTCGAAGCGCTGTTGGTAGTCGGCGGCATTCAGGACTTCAGCCACAGCCGCGGCCAGTGTATCGGAGTTTTCAGCGCTCGACGCCTCGGCGGGGAAGGCATGTTCAAAAGCGGCCGGCAGCGATTGGGGATGACTTTCGTATCCCGTCGCCGTCTGCGGCGATGTCATCTTGCAAAATCGTGTATCCTTGAATGCCGCCATCTGGCGCGGCATTTGCGTGTTGTTGTCGATCGGCGGCGAGACCGCCTCCATGATGTACGGAGTGCCGGGCGCGGCGCCGAATGACGACGACGGCTCGACGTCTGCAACAGGCTGCTCACGGCGCACGAGGTGCAAGGCGCTCAGCCCATTGG
>JANORU010000422.1:0-5203 GCA_031415475.1 Hyphomicrobium sp. | reverse complement strand
ATGAGCCTCGTCTCGTTCATCGGGCCGCGGCCGAACATTCTCGATCTCGAAGGCACTTCGAAGGTCAAGCGCCTCGAAGTCACCCAGCCGATTCTGACGAACGAGGATCTGGAACGCATTCGTGCGATCGGCGAAGTCAAGGACAACCACTTCTCGTCGATCACGCTCGACATCACCTATCCGGCGGCCAACGGCGAAGCCGGCATGGGCCCGGCGCTCGACGTCGTCTGCGCCGAAGCCGAAGAGGCTGTCCGTTCCAACGACACCAACATCATCATCCTGTCGGATCGCGCCTGCGGGCCGGACCGGGTTCCTATCCCGTCATTGCTGGCGACGTCGGCCTTCCATCACCATTTGATCACGCAGGGTTTGCGCACGTCCGTCGGCCTCGTGGTCGAGACCGGCGTGGCCAACGAGGTGCATCAGTTCTGCACGCTTGCAGGCTATGGCGCCGAAGCCATCAACCCGTATCTCGCCTTTGAAACGCTTGAAGCCATGCTGCCCGAACTCGGCGGCGGACTGACCGCGGAAGACGTCAAGAAGAAGTACACAAAGGCCGTCGGCAAGGCGATCATGAAGGTGATGGCCAAGATGGGCATCTCGACCTATCAGTCGTATTGCGGCGCGCAGATTTTCGATGCCGTGGGGCTCCGATCGACATTTGTGCAGCGCTATTTCACCGGCACGCACACGCAGATTGAAGGTGTTGGACTGCGCGAAATTGCCCGTGAATCGGTCGAACGCCATCAGGCCGCATTCGGCGACGTGCCGGTGCTGGAGAACGATCTCGAAGTCGGCGGCGACTATGCCTACCGCGTGCGCGGCGAAGCCCACGTCTGGCGACCGAGCACAGTCGCCGATCTGCAGCATGCCGTGCGCGGCACCGATAATGCCGACGCTATGGCTGGTAAGGTGCCGCAGAAGTTCCGCGACTTCGCCAAGGGCATCAACGATCAGTCCGAGCAGTTTTATACGATGCGCGGCCTGTTCCGCATTCGCACGGCCGAAGACATGGGCCGCAAGCCCGTGCCGATCGAAGAGGTCGAACCGGCGAAAGACATCGTCCGGCGCTTTTCAACGGGCGCGATGAGCTTCGGCTCGATCAGCCGCGAGGCGCATACCACGCTCGCTATCGCCATGAACCGGATTGGCGGAAAATCGAATACCGGCGAAGGCGGCGAAGAGGCCGATCGCTTCAAGCCGCTCGCCAACGGCGACAGTATGCGTTCGGCAATCAAACAGGTGGCATCAGGCCGCTTCGGCGTGACAACCGAGTATCTCGTCAACTCCGACATGATGCAGATCAAGATGGCCCAAGGCGCCAAGCCCGGCGAAGGCGGCCAGCTTCCCGGCTACAAGGTCGACGCGACGATTGCCAAGGTGCGCCACTCGACACCGGGCGTCGGCTTGATTTCGCCGCCGCCACATCACGACATCTATTCGATTGAAGATCTCGCACAGCTGATCTTCGACTTGAAGAACGTCAACCCGACCGGCGACGTGTCGGTCAAACTCGTGTCAGAAGTTGGCGTTGGCACGGTCGCGGCCGGCGTCGCCAAGGCACGTGCCGATCATGTCACGATCGCCGGCTATGAAGGCGGCACGGGCGCGTCGCCGCTGACCTCGATCAAGCACGCCGGGTCGCCCTGGGAAATCGGCCTTGCCGAGACGCATCAGACGCTGGTTGCCAACCGGTTGCGCGGGCGCATTGCCGTGCAGGTCGACGGCGGGTTGCGCACGGGTCGCGACGTCATCGTCGGCGCACTGCTCGGCGCCGACGAATTCGGATTCGCAACCGCACCCTTGATCGCGGCCGGCTGCATCATGATGCGCAAGTGCCATCTGAACACCTGCCCGGTCGGCGTCGCAACGCAGGACCCGGTTCTGCGCGCCCGCTTCACCGGCAAACCCGAACACGTCATCAACTATTTCTTCTTCGTCGCCGAAGAGGTCCGCGAGCTGATGGCCCAGCTCGGCTATCGCAGCTTCAGCGACATGATCGGCCAGACCGACGTGCTCGACAAGGAGCGCGCCGTCGAACACTGGAAGGCGCGCGGGCTCGACTTCACCAATCTGTTCTTCAAGCCGAAGGCACCGGCCGGTGTCGCCATCTCTCATACCGAGCGGCAGAATCACGGCCTCGACAAGGTGCTCGACAATAAGCTGATCGCGCTGGCAAAGCCCGCGCTTGAGAGCCGGACACCGGTCAAGGCCGAAGTCGCGATCACCAACGTCGACCGCTCGACCGGCGCCATGCTGTCAGGCCAGATCGCCAAGCGTTACGGCCACACTGGTCTGCCGGAAGACACCATCTGGCTGTCGCTCAAGGGCACGGCCGGGCAAGCGTTCGGCGCCTGGGCTGCCAGCGGGCTGACGCTCGATCTCGCGGGTGAAGCCAACGACTACGTCGGCAAGGGCCTGTCCGGTGGCAAACTGATCGTGCGGCCTGATCCGAAATCGGCAATTGTCCCGGAAGAGAGCATCATCGTCGGCAACACGGTGCTGTATGGCGCCATCACCGGCGAGTGCTATTTCCGCGGCGTCGCCGGCGAACGCTTTGCCGTCCGCAACTCGGGCGCCTCGGCGGTCGTCGAAGGCACCGGCGACCATGGCTGCGAATACATGACCGGCGGCTGTGTTGTCGTGCTCGGCCCAACGGGACGCAACTTCGCCGCTGGCATGTCAGGCGGCATCGCCTATGTATTCGACGACAAGGGCGACTTCGAGAGCCGGCTCAACAAGGAGATGGTCGAGCTCGAAGCCATCACGGCCGATAGCGGGCTGCTGTCGCGGCTTGCGGTCACCAATGGCGAGGCGGCGAACCGGCCGCTCGGCGAGGTGATGCGCGACATGCGCGAGCAGGACGCCGAACGGCTGCACGCGCTGCTCGTGCGCCATGCTCACTACACCAATTCGGCCAAGGCGCAGGCAATCCTCAAGGACTTCGCGGGTAATCTGGCCAAGTTCCGTAAAGTCATGCCGACCGAATACCGCCGCGCGCTGACGGATTTGGCGAAGGCCAGGGAAACGGAAAAGCCGGCCGCGAGAACATAGTCGATTGCTGACAGCGCCTCGGGCATACGAAACGAAAGACAAGACGACCATGGGTAAGCCGACAGGATTTCTGGAACTCGACCGCGACGACCGCACGTACAAGCCGGTCGCAGAGCGCGTGCGCGACTACAAAGAATTTGTCGTACCGTTGGCCGAGACCGAACTCAAAGGCCAGGCGGCGCGCTGCATGGATTGCGGCATCCCGTTCTGTCACAACGGCTGCCCGGTCAACAACCAGATTCCCGATTGGAACGATCTCGTCTATCGCGGCGACTGGAAACAGGCCGCGCTCAATCTCCACTCGACCAACAACTTCCCCGAGGTGACCGGCCGCATCTGCCCGGCGCCGTGCGAGGCATCCTGCACGCTCAACATCGACGACAAGCCGGTGACCATCAACTCGATCGAGTGCGCCATTGCCGACCGCGCCTTCGACGAGGGCTGGATCCAGCCGCACATCGCCGAACACAAAACCGGCAAAACCATCGCGATCATCGGATCGGGTCCCGCAGGCCTCGCCGCCGCGCAGCAGCTCGCTCGCGCCGGCCACGATGTCCACGTCTATGAAAAGAGCGCGCGTCCCGGCGGTTTGCTGGTCTACGGCATTCCCGACTTCAAGATGGAAAAGCACATCATTGCCCGCCGCGTGAGGCAGATGGAAGCCGAGGGCGTGACGTTCCACTGCAATCTCCAAGTCGGCAAGGATGTCTCGGCCAAGGACCTCGAAGCCAAGCACGACGCGGTGCTGATCGCGACCGGCTCGGAACATCCGTTCGACTTTTTCGCCAAGGCCGACGGCCGCACGCTCGACGGCATTCATTACGCCATGGATTTCCTGCCGCAGCAGAACCGCCGCATTGCAAGCGAAGCGCATAAGCCCGGCACGCACGAGATTTCCGCCAAGGACAAGCATGTCATCGTCATTGGTGGCGGCGACACGGGCTCGGACTGCATCGGCACGTCGTTCCGTCAGGGCGCGAAAAGCGTGACGCAGCTTGAAATCATGCCGCAACCGCCGGCCAAGGAAAACAAGGCGCTGTCCTGGCCGCATTGGCCGATGAAGATGCGCGTCTCGTCCTCGCAGGCCGAGGGCGCCAAGACCGAGTATTCGATCTCGACCACCGGATTCTCCGGTGACGGCGGCCAGGTCAAGAAGCTGCATTACACGCGCGTCGATGGCAAAATGCAGCCGGTGGCGGGCAGCGAAGGCACGCTCGACGCCGATCTGGTTCTGTTCGCCATGGGCTTTTCCGGACCGGTCGAAAGCGATGTCGTGAAGGAACTTGCACTTCCGGTCGTCGCGCGCGGCCGCTTCAAGGGCCTCGACGCCGACGAACGCGACTACAAGCTTGCAACGTCACCAAAGTTGTTCGCCGCCGGCGACATTCGCCGCGGGCAAAGCCTTGTCGTCTGGGCCATTCGCGAAGGCCGCCAGGCCGCCCATTCGATCGACAAGCACCTGATGGGCACGACTACGCTACCGCGGTAAGGCGGGGCGGGCGGAACGCGCGTCAAGACATTGTTGACGTTTGGCGAAGATTGACCGCACTGGCCTGCGACTTAGCTTGCGCCTGTCTGCACCGAGCCTAATATACACCTCGTTACGGCGCGCGAATCTGCGCGCCCACGACAAGGAGACGCTCATGAACACACCGCTCGAAATTTCCTTCAAGGGTCTGGACAAGAGCAAAATCATCGAAACCAAGATTGCCGAAAAGGCGGCCAAGCTGGAACGCATTTTTGATCGCATGACCCATTGCCGGGTGGTCGTCGCCGCACCGAACAAGCACGCCCACAAGGGCAAGATCTACGAAATCAAGATCGACATCGGCATTCCCGATCATGCGCCGCTGATCCTGACGCATGAAGCGACTGTCGGTTCGGCCCAAGAAGATCTCGCCATCGCTGTACGCGACGCCTTCGATGCCGCTAGGCGCCGGCTCGACGACATCGCCGAACGTCTTGGTGCTGGCGCAAAAGCCGAACGCGGCCGCCGCCGGCCGGCGCAGCCGGTGATCGAAGACTAGAGCGCTTTGCGATCCGATGGAATCGGATTGGCGCTCTAGGTTTTTGATTTGTCGCATTTTCTTCGACGAACCGGTGACCACTTCGTCGGAAAATGCTCTAATTCGCGGACTTCTTCTTTTTG
>JANORU010000421.1:0-1556 GCA_031415475.1 Hyphomicrobium sp. | reverse complement strand
GCGCGCCCCGAGCGCCGCTGACACAAGATCATGATCGCCGACCGACGCGCCGCCCGTGGTAACGAGGATGTCGGCATTCGCGGCGAGTGAGATCTTGGCGTCGAGATCGGCGCGCGTATCGCGGGCAATGCCGATTATCTTGGGGTCGCCACCGGCCGCGCGCACCATCACCGCCAGTCCGTAGGTGTTCGATGCCACGATTCTGTCGGCGCCGGGCGCGGTGCCGGGCGCCACCAGTTCATCGCCTGTGGCAAGCAGCGCGACGACCGGCTTGCGGCGCACGGCGACCTTGCCATGACCCATGCCAGCGGCGAGCGTAATCGCCCGGCTGTCGAGCACGCGGCCAGCGTTGAGCAGCGTTGTGCCTTGAGAAAAATCGCCACCGCGTGGCCGGATGTGCGCCGGATCGGGCGATCCTTCGCGAACGGTTATCTCTGTGCCGTTCGCAGTCGTGTTTTCCTGAATAACGATCGCATCGGCGCCACGCGGCACGGGCGCGCCGGTGAAAATGCGCACGCACTGTCCGCTTGCCACGGGGCCATCGAACCCGCGCCCCGCCTGTGAGATGCCGATCACCGTCAGCGTTGCCGGCAAATTCACAACATCGGCGGCGCGGACGCCATAGCCGTCCATGGCTGACGCATCAAACGGCGGTTGGGTGAGGGTGGCGCGTAGCGGTTCCGCGAGGACACGGCCACCGGCATTTTTTAGCGCGAGGCGCTCGGCAGCGGTTGGCGATGCCCCTTCGAGAATACGCGCCAAGGCCTCCGTGACCGGCAGCAGCGCCATGTCATGGCGCTCCGGTTGGTGCGCGATAGGTGCCGGATCGTCCGCCGGTTTTTTCAACGAGGCGAATGCCGGAGAAGCTCATGCCCTTATCGGCGGCCTTGAGCATGTCGTAGATCGTGAGGCAGGCGACCGAGACGGCGGTCAGCGCTTCCATTTCGACGCCGGTCTGGCCGGTAACGCGCACTTCGGCGGTGACGTGAAGTCCGCACGGGCTTTCCATGGCCGCGAAATCGACCGTGACCTTGGTAATCGCGAGCGGATGACAGAGCGGGATCAGTTCGTGGGTCTTCTTGGCCGCCATGATGCCGGCGATCCGCGCCGTCGCCAGCACGTCGCCCTTTTTGGCCGCGCCGGTCTCGATCAGCGCCAGCGTCTCCGCCTGCATGGCGACAAACCCCTCGGCAATCGCTGTCCGGCTGGTCACTTCCTTCCCGGACACGTCGACCATATGCGCTTCGCCGCGCGCGTTGAGATGGGAGAGTTTGGTCATGATGTTGCAGTGGCCCGCAGAAATAGGGACTTCCAAGGACGCTAGTCCTCTTCATTCTTCTTGTCCGTTACCTCTTCTTGATCAAGTTCCATCTCTATCTGCGGCGGCGTTGGTGGGTATGGCAGCTGGTCCAGGCTGATAACGTTCAATCCAAAGGGTTTCGCTAGTCGTGCAATGTCATCATCATCGCTATAGATAGTACTTGCGTCGCAGACCTTTGCGATTGCAACAATTTGCCTATCGAACTTTACCTTGGCCCATGAGCCTTCAATTCCTT
>JANORU010000420.1:0-2503 GCA_031415475.1 Hyphomicrobium sp. | reverse complement strand
CGCTTCCGGCCCGGTCAGTTCATCACGCTTGAGCTTGAGATCGGCGGCGAGACGATCAACCGCTGCTACACGATTTCCTCGCCGCCGACCCGGCCCGACACGCTGTCGATCACCGTCAAGCGCCACCCGAATGGGCCGGTTTCGAACTGGCTGCACGATACGATGAAGCCGGGTGTTGAAATCCAGGCGCTCGGTCCGGCCGGAGATTTCACGTTCACAAAGGCCCCGGCGCAGAAATACCTGTTCTTGTCGGGCGGCTCGGGCGTCACGCCGCTGATGAGTATGGCGCGCACCGCCTACGATCTTGGCGAGGATGCCGACATCGTGTTCGTGCACAGCGCCCGCTCGCCCAGCGACATCATTTTCGCCCGCGAGCTGGCCCACATGCAGGCCGGGCTCACGCACTTCAAGACGGCGTTCGTGTGCGAAAAGCCGGACGAGGATGCGAGCTGGACCGGGCACACCGGGTTCCTCGATCTCGCCACGTTGCGCCACATCACGCGCGACTTCGCGCAGCGCGAAGTCTTCTGCTGCGGCCCCGGGCCGTACATGACGGCGGTGCGCAAGATCCTCGAGGGGATCGGCTTTGATATGACGCATCACCACGAGGAGAGCTTTACGTTCGGCGCCGATGCCGCGCCGGCTGCCGGCGCCGCAACGACCTCTGGCGAAGTCGCCGCTCCATCATCGCCGCCGGCCGCAACGCCCGGCGCCTCAACCGGCCTCACCTACAAAATAGAGTTCACGAAATCGGGCCAGACGATCGAATGCGGCGCCGATCAATTCATTCTCGATGCCGCCAAGGCGGCCGGGATGCGGCTGCCATCGTCGTGCACCAAGGGCCTGTGCGGCACCTGCAAATCGAAGAAGCTCTCAGGCACCGTCGCCATGACCCACCAGGGCGGCATCCGCCCGCGCGAAATCGAGCAAGGCCTGTTCCTGCCGTGCTGTTCCAAGCCGTTGAGCGACGTGGTGATTGAGAAGTAGGGAGACCGCCTCACTCGTCGGAGCGGACACCATAAAATGGCCGGGCGAAGGCAGCTTTTGACCCCAAGCTGTCTATGTGCAAGCGCGCCAAAGAGGTGTTGCAAAATACCTCGACGCTAGACTGAGCACGCTCTCGTATCGTCTCACTTTTCAATCAGCCGGGTCCCGTTTAACCTCCAGCCAAGCCAGCGGCAGGAGAGGGACAGACGTGGCGCACGTTTTCATCAGCTACTCGTCCGTGCATCGGGATCTGACCGGGCAGCTCGCGGCTTATCTCGAAACCTGCGGGCTCGACGTTTGGTGGGATCTAGAGCTGGTTGCGCGCGGGCCGTTCGACACTCAGATCCAGGAGCAGCTCCGCACGGCAGGCTGCATCGTGGTGATCTGGTCCGAAGGCGCGTTGACCTCGGAATATGTTCGCGATGAAGCCGACTACGCGCACGAGCACGACAAGCTTGTCAACGTGCGTGCCGACGACATAACGCCGGAAAGGTTGCCGCCACCGTTTGGGGCGATAGATGCGCACCGGCTGTCCGAGCGCGACCTCATCTTGCGCGATGTGCTGGCCGTCCGCGAAGGCCGGCTGCTGCTGGAGGACAAACGGGAGAGGCTGCCTGGTCCCGGCGAGCGCACGCCCTCGATGCTGCTGCAGGCCAAGTATGGTCTGATCCCGTTCACCGGCAGCGCCGACATCAAGGCCGACATGATCGACTGGGCGCTGGCGCGAAACGATTATGCAATGCCATCGCGTCGGGCAGCGGGGCGGCTCATCCACGGCTCCGGCGGGCTCGGAAAGACGCGCCTTATGATCGAGGTGGCCGACGAGCTGAGACAGGCGGGATGGTCCGCGGGGTTTCTAGCGCGCCCCGACATTGCCGACGATGCGGACAAGCGCGAGCGGCGCTCCAAGGCGCTGTCGCATCTCATTCGCGGCGCCAGTGACAACGGCCTGTTGCTCGTCATGGATTATGCCGAGGGTCGCAGCGAAGAGATCGTGCGCATCGCGCGGGCGATCCAGAACCGCCCTGCCGATGACAAGCGGCCGATCCGGCTCGTGCTTCTGACACGCGGCGCCGGCGCCTGGTGGGAGAGGCTTACCGAGGATCAGCCCGAGGTGCAGGTGGTGATGAGCGGGCCGCGCGGCCTCGATGCACGCGTTCTCCAAGGCCTCGGGACAGGGCAGGAGCGGCTCGACCTATTTTTTGTCGCTGCGGTCACGGCATTCGCGGGACTGCTGGCCGAGGACGGCTACCAGATGCCGACCGAGCAGCCGGACATGGCGCGGCTCGGCCGTATCGAGACCGGCGACGGCTACGACCGTCCGCTCGCCATCATCATGGAGGCGCTGCTCTATCTCGCGGCTATGGCCCCGGGTGCAAATCAGCCGGGTGTGCACAGTCTTTTGGCCAGCATTCTTGGCCTGGAGCGCGCGCACTGGAAGAAGCTGATCGGACCATTGACGCCCGATGGCCGTGGCGATCCCGATCTCGATCTGCGGCGCGCCGTGGCCCAGACC
>JANORU010000419.1:0-6067 GCA_031415475.1 Hyphomicrobium sp. | reverse complement strand
CCATCTATCAGGCCCGCTTCTTGAAGTATCTGCATGATCGCGGATTGGCAGATACATCGCAGCGCAAGGTCTGGGCGTTCTGTGGCGACGGTGAAATGGACGAGCCGGAAAGCCTCGGCGCCATTTCACTCGCCGGGCGTGAAAAGCTCGACAATCTCGTGTTCGTCATCAACTGCAATCTGCAGCGGTTGGATGGTCCGGTGCGCGGCAATGGCAAGATCATTCAGGAGCTGGAGGCCAATTTCCGCGGCTCGAACTGGAACGTCATCAAGTGCATCTGGGGCTCGAACTGGGACGAGCTTTTGCAGCGCGATACATCGGGCCGCCTGCGCCAGCTGATGGAGGAATGCAACGACGGCGAATACCAGGACTTCAAGGCCAAGGACGGCGCTTACATCCGCAAGAATTTTTTCGGCCGCTATCCCGAGACGGCGGCGCTGGTCGCCGATTGGCCCGACGAACGCATTTGGACACTGACGCGCGGCGGTCACGACCCGCGCAAGGTCTATGCGGCGTATGCGGCTGCGGTAAACCACAAGGAACAGCCAACAGTCATCTTGGCCAAAACAGTCAAGGGCTATGGGCTGGGTGCGGCCGGCGAGAGCCAGATGATCGCCCATCAGCAGAAGAAGCTCGGTCGTGAAGCGCTGCAGAAATTTCGCGATCGATTCGGCATACCGGTCGCCGACGCTGATTTGGAGAAGCTGCCCTTTATCCGTTTCGCTGAGGGAAGCGCTGAGCATACCTATCTGATGGAGCGTCGTGCTGCCCTTGGCGGATCGCTACCGCAGCGGCGCAAGAAGGCCTCGGTTGCGCTCACGGCGCCGCCGCTGTCGTTCTTCGAGCCGCAAATTAAGGGCTCGGAGGGGCGCGAGATCTCGACCACCATGGCGTTCGTGCAGCTCTTGACCAAGCTGATGCGCGACAAGAGCCTTGGCCGCCACGTTGTCCCGATCGTGCCCGATGAAAGCCGCACCTTCGGTATGGAGGGCATGTTCCGGACGTTTGGCATCTACAGCCAGGCCGGGCAATTGTACCGGCCGGAGGATGCCGACCAACTCATGTACTATCGCGAGGATCGCACCGGGCAAATTCTGGAGGAAGGCATCAACGAAGCCGGCGCGATGAGTTCCTGGATCGCGGCGGCGACCTCTTACTCGTCGTCCAACATGCCGATGATCCCGTTCTTCATCTACTATTCGATGTTCGGCTTTCAGCGGATCGGCGATCTTGCCTGGGCGGCCGGCGACATGCGCTCGCGCGGCTTCCTGATTGGCGGCACCTCAGGGCGAACGACCCTCAATGGCGAGGGGCTGCAACACCAGGACGGCCATAGCCACATCCTGTCAGCCACGATCCCCAACTGTGTGTCGTACGATCCAGCCTTCGGCTACGAGGTCGCGATCATTGTGCAGAATGGCCTCGATCGGATGCTCGTGCGGCAGGAGGACGTCTACTACTACATCACGGCGCTCAACGAAAATTACGTCCATCCGCCGATGCCGAAGGGCGCCGAGGAGGGCATTGTCAAGGGCATGTACCTTCTAAAGGCTGCGGACACCAAGGCCAAGGGACCAAAAATCCAGCTTCTCGGGTCGGGTGCAATCCTGCGCGAAGTGATCGCCGGCGCCGAGCTATTGGAAAAGGACTTCGGCATCGCCGCCGACGTCTGGAGCGTCACGAGCTTTACTGAACTGAGGCGGGAAGCGCTCGAAGCCGAGCGTTGGAATATGCTGCATCCTCTGGAGACGGCCAAAGTTTCATACGTCGCACAGTGTCTCGCCTCGCGTGGCGATACGCCGGTGGTTGCATCGACCGACTATATCAAGAGCTACGCCGATCAGATCCGGCCGTTCGTTGCGGGCCGCTACAATGTGCTCGGCACGGACGGCTTCGGCCGTTCGGATTTTCGCTCGAACCTGCGCCGCCATTTCGAGGTCAATAGGCATTACGTGGCGCTTGCCGCGCTCAACGCCCTGGCGGCAGAGAACAAGATTGCGTCGTCTAAGGCCGCAGAGGCAATCAAGAAATACGCCATCGATATAGACAAGATGAACCCTGCGAATGCCTAACGGCTGTTCCCGGACGAGGTGAGCAAGATGCCTCTGATCGAGGTCAAGGTCCCCAATATCGGCGACTTCAAGAACGTGCCCATCATCGAGGTGCACGTGAAGCCCGGCGATATCATCAATCGCGACGACCCGCTGATCACGCTCGAGAGCGACAAGGCGGCGTTGGAAATTCCGGCACCCGAGGGCGGTCAGGTTGCAGAAATCCTGGTGGGCCTCGGCGACAAGGTGAGCGAGGGAACGGCGATCATTCGTTTGTCGTCTGGACCGGGCGCGGGTGCGGAGCAAGCGCCAGCATCGCCTTCGGCCGCAACGGCAGCAGCTTCCGTGCCTTCGAAAAGTATGATTTCAAGCAGTGAGGCTGCTCCTGCACCGCAGGCCGCGCGATCCAGTCCCGGCGCATCGACAGAGCTTCCCATAGCTGTCGATTTCGGCGGCGTCCACGCCGGGCCATCGGTTCGCCGCTTGGCGCGCGAACTCGATGTCGACCTTACCCGCCTCAAGGGCACGGGCGAGAAGGGGCGCGTGACAATAGACGACGTCAAGCGTGCGCTTCAGGGCGCTCCGTCAGTGGGATCGGGCATTCCGGAAATCCCGGCCCAAGACTTCTCGAAATACGGCCCGATCGAAACCAAGCCCATGTCGCGCTTGAAGCGGCTGTCGGGCCCGCACTTGCATCGCGCCTGGCTCAACGTTCCCCACGTTACCCACACCGACGAAGCCGACATCACCGACCTCGACGGCTATCGAAAAATGCTCGACGTCGCCGCCAAGGACAAAGGGTATCGGGTGACGCTGCTCGCCTTTCTCATGAAGGCCAGTGTGGTCGCGCTCAAGGAACATCCCGAGTTCAACGCGTCGCTCGCGCCCGACAAGGAAAGCCTGATCTTCAAAAAGTATTACAATATCGGGGTCGCCGTCGACACTCCAGATGGTCTTGTCGTGCCGGTCATCAAGGACGTCGACCGCAAAGGCATCATCGAACTGTCGCAGGAACTGGGCACCGCGTCGGCGAAAATGCGCGACGGCAAGATCGCGCCTAACGACATCCAGGGCGGAACGTTTTCCATCTCGTCGCTCGGCGGAATCGGCGGCACGGGTTTTACTCCTATCGTCAATGCGCCCGAAGTCGCAATCCTCGGCGTCGTCAAGTCCGACATCAAACCGCGCTGGGACGGCACCGCCTTTCAGCCGCGGCTGATGCTCCCCTTGTGCCTCTCTTATGATCATCGCGTGATCGACGGCGCGCTGGCCGCCCGTTTCACACGCAGACTCGCCGCCATTCTCGAAGATGTGCGGCAGCTGGTTCTTTAGGGGGTTGGTATGGCCAGCAACGAACCAATCTCCTGCCAGCTTGCTGTTCTCGGCGCCGGGCCGGGCGGATATTCGGCCGCGTTTCGCGCCGCCGATCTCGGCCTCGACACCGTTCTCATCGAACGCGCCCCGGTGCTCGGTGGCGTTTGCCTCAACGTCGGCTGCATTCCCTCGAAGGCGCTGCTGCATACGGCGGCGGTGATGGATGAAGCAAAAGCGCTGGCCTCGCACGGCATCACGTTCGCGCCGCCGCACATCGATCTCGCGGCGCTCCGATCACACAAAGACCAAGTGGTCGGCAAGCTCACGACGGGCCTCGCGGCCATGGCCAAGGCCCGCAAGGTGCGCGTCATCCAGGGAACAGGCACGTTCCTTGATCCGAGCCGGATCGCCGTGGCTCTGTCATCGGGCGGCGAACAGACTGTTAAATTCGATCACGCGATCATCGCCGCCGGCTCGGAGTCCGTGAAGTTGCCGTTTCTGCCCGATGACCCACGCATCGTCGATTCAACCGGTGCGCTTGAACTCCGCCAGATCCCCAAGCGCATGCTGGTGATCGGTGGCGGCATCATCGGCCTCGAGATGGCGACCGTCTATTCGACGCTCGGCAGCCGCATTGATGTCGTCGAGCTGCTCGATGGCTTGATGGTGGGGGCCGACCGCGATCTCGTCAAAGTCTGGTCCAAGTTCAACGCGCCGCGCTTCGATCGGGTGATGTTGAAAACAAAAGCCGTCGCCGCCGAAGCCAAAAAGGACGGCATCCACGTCCGCTTCGAGGGCGAAGCGGCACCTAAGGAAAAGACAGTCTACGATCTTGTCCTCGTCGCCGTCGGACGAAAGCCAAATGGCAAGCTGATCGGCGCCGATAAGGCCGGAATCGCTGTCACCGAACGTGGCTTCATTGCCGTCGACCGGCAGATGCGCACCAACGTGCCTCACATCTTTGCAATCGGCGACGTGGCCGGCGACCCAATGCTTGCCCACAAAGCCGTGCACGAAGGTCATGTGGCAGCCGAAGCTGCGGCCGGCAAGCCTGGCTTCTTTGACGCCCGGCAAATTCCGTCGGTCGCCTACACCGATCCGGAAATCGCCTGGGCTGGTAAAACGGAAGACGACCTCAAGACCGAGGGCGTCAAGTTTGGCCGCGCTGTTTTTCCCTGGGCCGCTTCGGGCCGCGCCATTGCCAATGGGCGCAGCGAAGGCTTCACCAAGCTTCTGTTCGACGCTGAAACGCATCGCCTCATTGGTGGCGGCATCGTCGGCCAGCATGCCGGCGACCTGATCGGCGAAATCTGTCTAGCGATCGAAATGGGAGCTGACGCGACCGATATCGCCCGCACCATCCATCCCCATCCGACACTTTCTGAATCGATCGGATTGGCTGGCGAAGTTTTCGAGGGAACCTGCACCGATCTGCCACCTGCCCGGGCAACGTAATTGCAAAGCTGCTATGCAAATTTTGGGCTGGTCCCAAGTGGGGCTTGAACCAGACATATGACGCCCTACGTCAGCAGAGCGCCGCACACCGAGACCCCCGTCAACCAAAGTCGAGCTCTCTCAAAACATGCACGTCAAGGATACCCCGGCCGGCTACGGGATCGTCTCACGGGTCCTGCACTGGATCATGGCGCTGGCGATTTTCGCCCTGTTCGCGCTGGGATGGTGGATGGTTGGGCTCGATTATTATCACCCCTACTACAAGTCCTCGGCGGAACTTCACAAAGCCGCCGGTATGGCGGTGCTCGTTGCGCTGATCGTTCGCATGGTCTGGCGCGGCGTGAACGACAAACCCGAGGACAGCGAACTGACACCGCTCGAACGCACGGCGTCGCGGATCACGCATCGGCTGTTCTACCCGCTGATGCTCGTTTTGATGCTCACCGGCTATTTCATCTCGACCCTCGATGGCCGCCCAATCGATATTTTTGGACTGTTCTCAATTCCGTCGCTGTTCGAGGCCAAAGGCTACGAAAGCATCGTTGGCGAAGTTCACGAATGGCTGGCCTATGCGACTGTGGCTCTCGCGATTGTTCACTCCGCCGGCGCTTTGAAACATCATTTTCTCGACAAAAGCGATGTCTTGAGACGCATGTGGTCGGGCCCCGCAAACGATTAAGTTCGCAACCAGAAAGGACACTGCACCCATGAAGTTCAGTTTAGCTGCTCTAGGACTCGCCGCTGCACTAGCCGCTGCAGCGCCGGCATCGGCCGCCGATTTTGTCATCGATACACAGGGGGCGCATGCCTCGATCAACTTCCGCGTCAGCCATCTCGGCTTCAGCTGGATGCAGGGCCGGTTCGACAAGTTCGGTGGAGAATTCTCCTACGACGAGAAAAATCCTGGCGCGTCCAAAGTATCCGTCGAGATCGATACGACCAGCGTCAACTCCAATCATTCCGAACGTGACAAGCATCTGCGCAGTGCCGATTTCCTCGATGTTGGCAAGTTTCCAACAGCCAAGTTCGTCAGCAAGTCGGTCACGGCGAAGGAGGGTGGCAAGGCAGAGATCGTTGGCGACCTGACGTTGCGCGGCGTCACCAAGCCGGTGACCATTGCGGCCGAATACATCGGCGGCGGCGACGATCCGTGGGGCGGCTTTCGCCAGGGGTTTTTCGGCATGACCAAGATCGCACTGGCAGACTTCGGTGTTCTGAAAGACTTAGGCCCGGCGTCGAAAGACGTT
>JANORU010000418.1:0-2908 GCA_031415475.1 Hyphomicrobium sp. | reverse complement strand
CCAGTTGGCAAATAAGTTGCCGGAATAGATCGCCAAACTCGACGTCGCAATCGATGGGTCCCAATAGTAGACCGGCTGCTCCATGCCGGCCTTTTCGGTGCCCTCACCGATCGGCAGAAACGTGTAATCGCGGCCATAAGTGATAACCGGCCATCCGTAATTCTTGCCGGCTTCTGGGCGATTGAGTTCGTCGCCACCGCGCGCGCCGTGTTCGACGGTCCATAATGATCCTGTGGCGGGGTCGATCGCTGCGCCCTGGACGTTGCGATGGCCGATCGACCAGACCAAGCTGTCCCAGCCTTGGTGTTTGGTCTGCGCGCCGACGGCAGACCCATCGGGATGGATATGGATGATTTTGCCAATGTGGTTTGCGGGGTTCTGCGCTTCGTCACGCGCGAAATTTCTCTCGCCCGTGGTGATGAACAGGTCGCCGTTGCCGTCGAACACCAACCTTGATCCGAAATGATAGCCGCCTTTCCACGACGGCGACTGCCGGAAAATAATCTCGACGGTCTCGAGCGCGCCGCCATCGCCATCGAGTTTCAGCTTCCCCTTGGCAACGCTGGTTCCGGCCGTGTCGCCGTCACGAGCTTCAGAAAATGACAGGTAGATGATGTTTGAGGTCTCATAGTCGGGCGCCAAGGCGACATCGAGTAGCCCACCCTGACCGTTGAAACGAACAGCCGGAACCCCGGCAATTGGTTGCCCGATAGCCCCGGTCTTGGACACGATGCGCAGCTGGCCGGGCCGTTCGCTGACCAGCATGCGCCCGTCGGGCAGGAATTCCAGCGCCCATGGGCTTGCGAGGCCGTCTGCGATCACTTGGGTGTCAATGGCCGTCGATCCGGTGGGCGCAGGCGCGTTAGTTTGCGCCGTCTCCACAAGACCGGCCTGCGCTGCCAAGGCAAACCCAAGACATGCGTGCCAGAGAGTTCGTCGCATTCGCGCCTCCAGATCAGGTTTCGGCCTTCGCCATATTTGGTCCCGGCGGCTCGGCTGCAAGGTTTGACGATGCGTCACACCTCCGTTTGAGTTTTTGCCCCGTTTCGCCATATATGGCGCGATGACAGCGCACTACTCCCTGCCGTTTCGCAAAATGAACGGTCTCGGCAACGAGATCGTGGTGGTCGACGTGCGCGGATCCAACGTCATCGTCGGTCCTGAAATTGCGCGGACAATGGCTGCCGAGCCGCGCTCGCACTTCGACCAGATGATGGTGCTGTCCAACCCAAAGACGCCCGGTACCGAGGCGTTCGTGCGCATTTTCAATACCGATGGTTCGGAAAGTTCCGCGTGCGGCAACGGTACCCGCTGCATCGGCTGGACGGAACACATGAGAACCGGACGCGGCACCTTCAAATTCGAAACGAAAGCTGGCGTGTTGCCGGTCAGCGTCGCCGACGTGTCGCACATCACGGTCGATATGGGCGAGCCGCGCTTTAATTGGAACGAGATTCCGCTCGCCGAGCCGTTCCATGACACGCGCGGCATTGAATTGCAGATCGGCCCAATCGATGCGCCAGTGCTGCATTCGCCGTCAGTCGTCAATGTCGGCAACCCCCATGCGATCTTCTGGGTCGACGACGATCCGGATGGCTATGCGCTCGACAAGCTCGGCCCTTTGCTTGAGAACCACCCAATCTTTCCGGAGCGGGCCAATATCTCGTTGGCACAGGTTCGATCGCGCTCGGCGATCAAGCTCAGAACCTGGGAGCGTGGCACCGGCCTCACCCAGGCATGCGGGACGGCTGCCTGTGCCGCGGCTGTGTCGGCCGCTCGCAAGAAATTGACGGACAAGATTGTGACGGTGACCTTGCCAGGCGGGCCATTGGAGATTGAGTGGACCAGCACCAACCGGATCCTTATGACGGGGCCTGTCGAGCTGGAGTATGAGGATGTCTGGGTTCTGCCCAATCCCGGCCGGACGGCCTGAGCCTCAACGCAAAGTGCAATGACCGCAGCGCCCACCATCGAACCGCTTTTCGTCAGCTTGGGCTGCCGCCTCAATGGCGCGGAAGCCGAAACTGCGAAGTCATATGCCGCCCAGGCCGGGCTCGGCAATTCGATGATCATCAACACGTGTGCTGTCACCGCCGAAGCGGTCCGCCAGTCGGCGCAGGCCGTGCGCAAGGCCAAGCGGGACCATCCAGATCGCATGGTGATTGTGACGGGATGCGCCGCCCAGTTGGAGCCGGAGCGGTTCCGTCGCATCGCCGGCGTCGATCACGTTATCGGCAACGCTGAGAAGGCGCGGCCCGAAACGTTCCGATTTTTGGCTGAAGCCGGGACGGCACGCGATTATGTCGGAGACATTGGCGGCGTGCATTCAATTGCGCTGCCGGACGTGCCGCCGGACCGGGCTCGCACGCGCGCCCACGTCGCCATTCAGAACGGCTGCGATCATCGCTGCACCTTTTGCATCATTCCGTTTGCTCGCGGGCCTTCCCGTTCCGTGCCGGCTGGGGATGTCGTCCGCCATATCCAGACTTTGGTCGATCAGGGAACGCGCGAAGTCGTTCTGACCGGCGTTGATCTCACATCCTATGGGTCCGATCTTCCCGGCGAGATGAGCTTGGGCCGGATGGTGAAGCACATTCTCAAACTCGTGCCCGACCTTCCGCGCCTGCGGCTGTCATCCATCGATCAGGTTGAGGCCGACCAGCACTTGCTCGATTGCCTAGCGATGGAGGAGCGGCTGATGCCACATCTGCATCTGTCCATGCAAGCGGGCGACAATCTCGTGTTGAAGCGCATGAAGCGCCGCCATTCACGGGAAGACGCCATCCGGTTCTGTCAGGACGCGCGCGCGGTGCGGCCCGATGTGGTATTCGGAGCGGATCTGATCGCCGGGTTTCCGACCGAGACCGACGACATGTTTCGCTATACACTTGCCTGTATCGAGGCGTGC
>JANORU010000417.1:0-1703 GCA_031415475.1 Hyphomicrobium sp. | reverse complement strand
GCTGAAACCAAACGCGGCAAATACACACTCGACGTTGCCGTGAAGGAGGGCATGCTGAGCAAACTGGCGTGGACGCGCGCGGACGCCCAAGTAACGGCAGAGGCAATTCGAGCCTCATCCGAAATCGCCAAGAGCCGACTCGCGGAGGTCAAGAAGGACGCCGACGACGTCGAGGCCAAGGCGGAAGAAAAACGCAAGGCGGCCATCGCTGAGCTCAAAACACTGCAATCGACGCTGGCTGAGAAGGAGTTGGAGCTCAACTTGGCGAGCGCCGAGGTGACGGCCGCGGAGAAGACTAACACTGCAGACAATTCGAAGGAGAGCCTGACGGCGCTGCGGACCGCCCAACTCAAGGAAACGCTGGCGAGAGTCAAACGAGATGCCGCGACAACGGCGGTGACCTCTGGAAAAGCCAAGGTCGATCAGCTCGGCGGCGTATACAACGTCGCGGGCGGCGAGCCGCCGCCGGCCAAAAGGGTCTTCTGGGGACCGGTTTTGTATCGCATCGTTGACGATCCCAAGGCGTCGACTGTGGCATTGGTAGCGGTGCGCTGGCCCACAACTGCTGACACCCAAATCCTCTTCGACACCGCCGCCGTTCACAAGGCGCCGACCGATCCGCCCCAACCGAAGCTGCCGATGAAGGAGCTGACCATCAGGTGGCCGGCGGGCGACCCCCAGATCGAGCGAACGCTCACCTTCGACAAGCCGCTGACCGCCGTCGCACTGGGCCAAAGCCTGTTCCGACGCGCGGACGACACGATCGTCACGCCGCCTCCCTTTGATGCCGTGATCGAGCCATCGGAGAAGGCGAACGTGAAGGTGACTCTCCGGGGCGGCCTTCAGACCGGCGCGTATGAACTGACCCTCGTCTTCACGTACGGCAAGGATAAGGACGGCAACCCCCTCGATGGCACCGCGACCCTGAAGATCAACATCGAAAGGGTGCCATGAAGCAATTGACCTGCTTCGTCGGCGGCTTGCGGCCGCCGTCGAAGCCGCCGGTCTTGCCGATTGCGCTGGACGGGAACGATCCCGCCACCTTTCTCAACCGCGCCTCAGCCGGCCCTGGGCCGCAGCCGAATTTGTCGATCCACTTCGACTACAGCCGATTCACGCCGGCGTTCGTGCCTGCGCAGTCGAGTTTGGTCTCGCTTCACCTGGCGCTGCGCGCCCTGACGCAGAATCCCGTGAGCGGGCCGATCTCGACGATTGGCGCCATTCTGACGGATCGGTTTCCGCCCAAGGCCGGGGTGCTCGGCGTGATGTTCGATATCGGCTTCAAGTCCACCGTGGCCGACCCGACCTTCAACACCCTGCCGCGCGAAGGCTGCGCGGTGTTTCTCGACGCCATCCGCGACCTGCGCGGAGACGGACCCGACTACGACCGGGAGGTTGGCTTCACCTTCGTCCACGAGATCGGTCACATTTTCAATCTCTGGCATCTCGACTCGCCGGCCAACTTCATGGCGCACAGTCAGGTCCCGGCCCCGTTCGGACATGGCGCTCTCTTCTTCAAGTCTGCCCACACGAAGTTCCTGTCGTTCGTGGACACGTCGCCGTTCGTCGAACCAGGCGGCAGCCCGTGGGGTGAACGTGGCGGGCTCGGACCGCCGGGTGATCATCCGTCGAACATGCCACAGGGTCACGCGACGCTGTCACTGAAAATTGGCGCACGCCAGCGCGAGTTCTGGATGTTCGAG
>JANORU010000416.1:0-5724 GCA_031415475.1 Hyphomicrobium sp. | reverse complement strand
TCGATGCCGGGACGCATCTTGATTTCTTTGATTTCAATGATTTTTTGGTGCTTGCGGGCTTCGGCGGCCTTCTTCTGCTCCTGGTACTTGTACTTGCCGAAATCCAGGATTTTGCAGACCGGCGGCTCGGCGTCGGGCGAGATCTCGACGAGATCCAATCCCGCCTCGGTGGCGCGCGTCATGGCGTCGATCTTGCTGACAACGCCTACGTTCTGGCCGGTTTCGTCGATCAAGCGGACCTCGCGGGCCCGGATAGCCTCATTGATTTTGGGGCCGGATGCCTCGCGCTCAGGCGCGGCGCGCATTGGTTTGCGGATGGTCGATCTCCTTTTGTAGCTTCAGATGTAACATTGTAACAAAACGCTGGAGGCAAGGCCTGCGGACGTCTTGGTTCGACAATTCAGAAGAACAGCCGCCAAGTCAAGCGAGCGGCCCTTTTGGGGTTGTCAGATCGTTTCAGGGCTGTGGATCGGCGGCCACGTAGCTGTCGTGCATATGGGTACCGAGCAGCCGGTCGTAAACGGCCAGGGTTTTGGCGCGCATGGCGTGGAGCGTGAAGTTGGCGAGCACGTGGGCGCGGGCGCGAGTCCCGATCGCTAAGCGTTCTTTAGCCGGGAGCGAGAGGCCCTCGGCGAGGGCCGCAGCAAGCGCAGCCGCGTCGCCCGGCGCCACCAGCCAGCCGGTGCGCGTGGCGGCGTCCTGTCCGAGAACCGTTTCCGGTGGAGCACCGATGTTGGTCGCAATCACAGGGCAGCCCATGATCTGAGCTTCGGTGGCGGCCCGGCCAAAGGCTTCCGGTTCGGTCGAGGCGACGACGGCAACGTGCGCGAGTTTCATGGCGGCGGGAATATCGTCGACATGGCCAACGAGGCGCACGGCGTCGCTAAGGCCCGCGTCGCGGATCTGCTGCAAAAGTGCTGAACGGTAGTCGTCGCGCCCCTGGGCATCGCCGGCCAAAATGAACACGGCATCGCCGAGTTTGCCGGCGTCGCGCAATTGGCGTGCGGCTGCGATCACCACGCTTTGCCCCTTCCAGCCGGAGAGCCGTGCGGCGTGAAGAACGATGCGTGCGTTCGGATCAATACCCCAGGCGGATCGCAAGTCATCCGTCCGCGCGGTCGAAATTTTGCCCGGATCAAACGCGCCGCCGTCGACGCCGCGGTGGATGATCGTGAGGCGCCTGTCGGGCGTGCCATAGCGGCTTTGGATCAGCTTGGCCGTGTAGCCCGAATTGGCGATCACAACATCACCCTTGGCCATCACCGAATTGTAGAATTTCTTGGCCGCGTTCTGTTCCTTGTAGGCACCGTGATAGGTGGTGACGAACGGCTTCCCCGTCGTGCGCGCGGCCCGGAGCGCGCTCCAGGCGGGGGCGCGGCTGCGGGCGTGAATAAGATCGACATTCTCAGCTTCGACGATGCGGGCGATTTTCGCAATGTTGGCAAGGATGGCCGCCGGGTTCTTGCTGGCGGCCGGAAACGCGATCAATTCGCCGCCCGACGCAGCAAGCCGCTCCGCCAATCGCCCGCCTTCTGAAAGCACGATAGCCCGGCCTCCGGCCTTGACGATGGCCTCGGCAATCTCGACTGTCGACAGCTCCGCGCCGCCGGTCGAAAGTTCCGGAATGATCTGCAGGATGGTCGAACGTGCGGTAGTCAAAACGGCGGGGCTCCACGTGAAACAGCCGGCAACCGGCAGGGCGCACTCATAGAATGGCAGATCGAGAACCGCAAATTTTGAGGGTTGGCGAAGACGATCACCGCCGCCGCATTGCCTATCGTATTGATCAAGGGCGGAATTCAAGCTTGCCCGGCCTCGTCTGGCTGTCGGGTCTCAAGTCGGACATGGCGAGCACCAAGGCAAGTGCGGTTGCCGAGTATGCCGCCAAGTCCGGCCAGACATTTTTGCGATTCGATTACTCCGGTCATGGCGTCTCGGAGGGCCGGTTCGAGGACGGCACCGTGAGCCGATGGCTCGAGGAAACGGTTGCCGCGTTTGCAAAACTCTCGATGGGTCCGCAGGTCGTCATCGGCTCAAGCATGGGCGGTTACATGGCGTTGCTGCTGGCGCGCTACCTTCTCACGGCCGCTCCCGATCACGCACGGCGCATCCGCGCGCTGGTTCTGATCGCGCCGGCCTGGGACATGACCGAAGCCCTGATGTGGGCCGAATTTCCGCCCGACGCGCGGCGTGATCTCATCGAAAACGGCGTGTTCTATCGCCCATCAGACTATGGCGAACCCTACGCGCTGACGCGGGCGCTCATCGAGGATGGCCGCGCTCATCTGTTCGCCGGAACGACGTTCGATCCCGGTTGTCCGGTCATCATCTTGCAAGGCGGCGGCGACGAGTCCGTGCCGATCGAACACGTGCGCAAACTTGTTGGAATGCTGTCGGGCCGCGCTGAGATCATCGAAGTGCCGGACGGCGATCATCGCCTGTCGCGGCCGGAGGATATCACGCTGCTGCTGTCGCTCGTCGAACGCGCGTCGCGCCTTCAATCGCCGTCCTGACAAAGCGTGTTCGCGCGAAGTGGCGACCGGCTCGCGTTAAGAAAACGCGCCATAATAAGGGTCTAGCGCAGTCCCGCTTCCCGCTGGAAGCTCGGAGTAAGTCCTGCGGTCAACGCCGCTTCGAGCGCGCCGGGACCGGCTGAATTGGCAAGCTGTTCGGGCACAATCCAGGCGCGATAGGTCGGCGTCGAAATCATCCGTGCGCAGGTCAGGCGCGGCCCTGCCATGCGGCAGCCGGAACTGCCGCTAACCGGGCTCGGCTCGCGGCGGTCGTGGATGAGAATTTTGAGATCGACGGGCTGCAGCATGTCGGCGAGGCTCGCCACCTCAACGCCGCGATAGACACAGCGCAACTGATTGCGGCAGGCACCGGCGCGGCCGCCGAACGTGTTGCCGGGCCCGAGAGCGAAGCGGCGCGGCATCTGCCGGGCTGTGGTGCTCGAACCCTTGGAAATGTAGCAGCGATCGCCGAGGCACACGACCGGATCGGCTGATTTACGCAACCTTCGAATGCCGCGGCGACCCGGCTCCATGATGAGGAGTACCGTCACGCGCTGATCGTTAGCGGTCGCTGGAGGAGAGTTCTGCCCGAGCGCCATTGGCGGCGTTGGCCGCGGCTTGGCCGGTGTTGCGAACTGCGGCGCGGGCTTCACAGGATCGGGCTGAGCCGGTTGCGGCGTTGCGATTTTCGGGGCAACGGGCTGCGGCTTGGTCAAAGGAGCCGGAGGCGCAATCTTGCGGGCTTGCGCTTCGCGAGCCTTCTTGGCTTTCTCCAGTTTTTCTGACAGGCGGCGGGCTTCGGCGGCCCGCGCGGCTTCAAGACGTTTGCGGTCGCTGTCCGCCGCTTCGGCGGCACGACGTTTGTCCTGTTCGGCCTTGGCCTTCTCAGCGTCGGCGGCGGTGGTGTCCGGCGTCACCGGTTTCGATGGCGGCAGGCCCTGCTTGGCGCGCCAAGCATCGAGCTTTTGCTGCTTCTGGACATCCGCTGCGGCTTCGGACTGCGCCTTGGCGAGCATCTCAGCTTCTTCAGCGGCGCGCTGGCGCTCGACGGCCGCCTTTTCGGATTCCCAGGCGGGCTTTGAGAATTGCTGGGCTATTTTGTGGGCGTCGGTTTCGGTGGCGCTGGCGAGAGACGGCATCGATACCAGGGCTAAGCCGACGATCAAAACGACGGCAATTGAACTGTCGCTTCGCGATAACATGACACGCATCCCCTGAACCGCCGAAAGGCAGGTCTTTTGTAGCCTCGACCCTATTCAAGGCAGCAAAGCGGAATTCGTCTGAACCGAAGCTGAATGCTTCACGGCGGGATTTGGGCAAGGGCGCTCAGCCCCTCACGGTAGGTGGGAAAGCGAAGCTGCACACCGAGGGCCGATTTGATCCGGTCGTTGCGCACGCGACGGTTCTCTTCATAGAAGCTGCGGCCCATGGGAGACATTGTGGCGTGTTCGTAAGCCACATCTGGCGGAACGGGCAGACCGACCAGCCCTGCCGCGTAGGAAATCACGTCCTGGGGTGGAGCTGGTTCGTCGTCGGTGACATTGAAGATGGCGTGGCCTGTCGCGCGGTCGACCGCCGCGGCCAGTGTTGCCGCGATATCCTCGACGTGGATGCGGTTGAACACTTGGCCCGGTTTAATGACCCGGCGGGCCGATCCATCGCGCACCGAGTCGATAGCGCTGCGGCCCGGACCGTAGATCCCCGACAGCCGGAAAATTTCGGCGCGCTTACTTGTCGATTGGCCAAGGGCCAGCCATTGCTGCTCGGCGGCAACACGGCGCGCGGTGCGGGCCGAGCCAGGCTTGGGCGCAGTGTCTTCGTCGACCCAATCACCCTGGCGATCGCCATAAACGCCGACGGTCGAGAGATAGCCGATCCATTCAGCCGGCGAATTACCCATTGGTGCGGCATACACCGACAAGGCTGGATCACCCTGGTCGCCGGGCGGCGCCGACATGACAATGTGCGTCGCCGTTGCCAGCGCTGCTTCGATCAGCGGGTCATAATCGTCGCCGGCAAAGAGGTAGCCCGAATAGCCATCGGCCAAGATCTGGTCACGCCCGGCCGGTGTGGTCGCGGTGCCGCTGATCTGCCAATCGCCCGACGACGCGAGGCGGCGGGCCAAGTGCCCGGCGGTGTAGCCAAAGCCAAAACAGAACAGGTGGTTGTTCATGGCGCGCCAGTGGGCCGATCTGAGAGCCACTCGGTCTGCACGTCTGGGTCGGCTTCATTGGCCATATGGTTGATACGCGCCTTTTCAAAGTTCGGTTCGTCGACGAGGTGGTGAAGCGCCCAAACGGCCATGGCGCGAACCAGGGGCGAAGCGTCGTTGAGCAATGAGTGAACGGCGCGAGCGAGGTTCGCATCCCCGCTATTCGCCGCAGCAATTAAGACGTTGCGAACGAAGCGATCCCGGCCCGTGCGTTTGATCGGCGAGCCGGCAAAGCGTGCCCTGAAGGCTGCATCGTCGAGCATGAGAAGTTCGGCGAGTGGCGGATTGTTGGTCTCAGTGCGAGCGGCGAAGCGGGCCTCGCGGGCCACGGCCGCGAACTTATTCCACGGGCAAACGGCCAGGCAGTCATCGCAGCCGAAGATGCGATTGCCGATGGCCGTCCGCATATCGCGGGCGATGTGGCCTTTGTGCTCGATCGTCAGGTAGGCGATGCAGCGCCTCGCGTCGAGTTGATAGGGCGCGGGAAACGCGGCCGTTGGGCAGACGTCCAGGCAGCGTGTGCACGAGCCGCAGTGATCGATTTCCGGTGCGTCGGGTTCGAGGTCCGCGGTCGTCAGGATGGCGCCGAGAAACAGCCACGAGCCATGCTCGCGCGATACGAGGTTGGTATGCTTGCCTTGCCAGCCGATGCCGGCGGTTGCGGCGATAGGCTTTTCCATAAGGGGTGCGGTATCGACGAATACCTTTACTTCCGCGCCCGACCTTGCCGCAAATTTGCCAGCCAGCTGTTTGAGCTTTTTCTTGAACAGCTCGTGATAGTCGCTGCCCTGGGCGTACACCGAAATGGCGCCGCGGCGGGGCTCCTCCAAAATTGTGAGCGGATCGTGGGCCGGCGCGTAACTCAAGCCGATGACAATGGCGCATTTAGCGTCCGGCCAGAGCGCAAGCGGGCTCGCGCGCCGGTCGGCGGTTGCCGCCATCCAGTCCATGTCGCCGTGCCGGCCTTCGGCGAGGAAAGTCTTGAGCCGGGCGCCTGCC
>JANORU010000415.1:0-2597 GCA_031415475.1 Hyphomicrobium sp. | reverse complement strand
CCCTGAGTGAACAGGCCGGCGAATGGCTCTTTCACCGATGACGGCATGTGCTTCGTTGCGATCATCGCGCGGGCGAAGAAGCGCGAATACAATAGATGCAGGATCGCGTGCTCGATGCCGCCGATATACTGGTCGACGGGCAGCCAGTAGTCGAGCGCGGCGGGATTGACCGGCGTATCGCTGTCGGGTGCCGTGAAGCGCGCGTAGTACCAGGAGCTATCGACAAACGTGTCCATGGTGTCGGTTTCGCGCATCGCGGCCTTGCCGCACGACGGACAGTCGACATGCTTCCAGGTCGGATGACGATCAAGTGGATTGCCGGGCACATCGAACGTTGCGTCGTCCGGCAGCTTGACCGGCAAGTCCTGTTTCGGAACGGGAACGATGCCGCATTCTTCGCAGTGAATGACCGGGATCGGGCAGCCCCAATAGCGCTGACGCGAGATGCCCCAATCATGAAGCCGGAGATTAACCGCGCGCCGCGCAGCCGGTTTGCCGCCGAGCTTGGTGTCTTCCAATTGCTTGGCGACGATTTCGAACGCCTCGGCGGGCGTTTTGCCGTCGAGGAAGCGCGAATTGATCATCACGCCGTCGTCGGTAAAGGCGGTGCCGCCGCCGATCAGCGACAGCGCTTCGGTGCGCGCCGGCTCGTCGGCCGGGACGACGACCGGCACGATCGGAAGCGCGTATTTGCGGGCGAAATCCATGTCGCGCTGGTCGCCGGACGGGCAGCCGAAAATGGCGCCGGTGCCGTAATCCATGAGCACGAAGTTGGCGACGAACACTGGTACGCGCCACGTCGGGTCGAGCGGATGGAAGGCTCTGATGCCAGTGTCGAAACCGAGCTTGTCGGCCTTTTCCATGTCTTTGGCGGCTGTGCCCACGCGCCGGCAGTCCTCGCAGAACGCGGCGAGCTTGGCGTTCTTGTCCGCCGCCGCTTTGGCAAGCGGATGATCGGCGGCGACCGCCATGAAGGCGGCACCGAACAGCGTGTCGGGCCGGGTGGTGAAAACTTCGAGGTCATTGAAGGCTGGCGGCGCGGTTTTCTTGTCCAGCGCCCAGCGGATTTGTAGCCCCGGCGAGCGGCCGATCCAGTCGGCCTGCATCAGGCGGACCTTCTCGGGCCACTTGTCGAGCGTGCCAAGGGCCTCGAGCAGGTCATCAGCGAAAGCCGTGATCTTCAACGCCCACTGTTCGCGCTGTCGCTGTTCGACGAGCGCGCCAGAGCACCAACCTTTGCCGTCGATCACCTGTTCGTTGGCGAGCACGGTCTGATCGACCGGATCCCAGTTGACCTTGCCCATGCGGCGGTAGGCGAGGCCCTTGTCGAACATGTCGAGGAACATGCGCTGCTGGTGCACGTAGTAGGTCGGATCGCAGGTGGCGATCTCGCGCGACCAGTCGATGGCGAGGCCCATGGATTTGAGCTGCGCCTTCATGGTGGCGATGTTCTGGTAGGTCCATTTGGCGGGATGGGAGTTGTTCTGCATCGCCGCGTTTTCGGCCGGCATACCGAACGCATCCCAACCCATGGGGTGCAGCACATTGAATCCGCGCGCGCGCTTGTAGCGGGCGAACACGTCGCCCATGGCGTAATTGCGGACGTGGCCCATATGAATGCGCCCCGACGGATAGGGGAACATCTCGAGCACGTAGCACTTGGGGGCCTTGGTCTCTTCCTTGGCGCGGAAAATCTGACCCTCGTCCCAGACCTTCTGCCATTGGGGTTCGCGGTCAGGCGCGTTGTAGCGTTCGGTGGTGGACATCAGCGGTTCGCGGCTTTCGAAACGGTGTGGTTAAGGGGTTGGCCGGTAAAGAACCTGAAAGCGCCAGGGGGTCAAGGCGGGGCGGTCTGCCACGGCGGCCGGTGGTGCCGATCCCAGTCGATGCGGAGCATCGCTGCGCGATGGGCGAGGCCCAACACTTTTTCGCGCGGCAAGTCGTTGGGCTTCATAAGGGGGTTCAGCCCAACCTACGGCGCTATCGATCTGCTAAGCGGGTCTCATGGTCGATTTCCCGGAATTTTCGCTCCTGAGAGGGCTCTCATGTGCACGGGGCGGCCATGAGACGGCGGACATGTTCACGGTTACCTGTTTTTTGAATATGTCCGGGTGATCATGCGCAGGTCGTGAACATGACTGGCATATTATGTTCACGAAATAGCGTTTCTTGAATATGTTTGCCGTGATATGTTCACCGCGTGAACCTGAGTCGCGATATATGTTCACAAAAATCGCTATTGTGAACATATAAGTGAGCCCAAGAGACATGTCGCCGCCGAATCCAAAGACGCCCTACAACCAACTGCCAGACCTGCCTCCGGCGGGCGACATCGAGACCAAGGCCGTTCTTCGGCGCTGTATCCCGGCGCGCGCGGCCCTGGCCGAGTTGCGTCTGGCGGGCCAGCTCATTCCTGACCAATCGGTGCTCATCAACTCCATCCCGCTGCTTGAAGCGCGCGACAGCTCCGAGATCGAAAACATCGTCACGACAAACGATGCCTTGTTTCGCGAAGCGAGCCAAACAGACGACGCCAACGATCCGGCGGCCAAAGAAGCGCTGCGCTACCGGACGGCGCTGACAACCGGCTACCACTC
>JANORU010000414.1:0-2324 GCA_031415475.1 Hyphomicrobium sp. | reverse complement strand
TTCGCCGAACGCCTCAAAGTTACCCGTGTCAGAACCACATTGCTGATCGAGATTCGCTTCTCGTCCGGCGATCCGGTCAAGGCTGCCAAAATTGCCAACACGATCGCCGAGGTCTATCTGGCGGATCAGTTGGACGGCAAGAAAAAGGCTTCCGGGTTCGCGACCGGGATGCTCGAGCGCAAACTCGAGGAGATGCGTGGCGAAGTGGCCGACAGCGAACGCAAGGTCGCGCACTTCAAAGCCGACAACAACATCTTCGATTCCGAGGGCCAATTGCTGTCTGAAAAGCAGCTTGCCCGATTGATGGAACAGACGGTGGTTGCCAGGAATTCGACGGCGGAAGCGCAGGCGAAGTATCAGCAGGCCCAAGCCATGCTGAAGAATGGCGAGACCAACGACGCCATCAAGGATGTGCTCGAAAGCCATACGATCCGCCTGATGAAGGAAGAGCTCGGCAAGGCGACCAAGCGTGCCGCCGAACTCGAAACGCGCTACGGCCCGCGTCATCCGGAAATGCAGAAAGTGCGCGCCGAGGTGGCCGACGCCAGTCGCCAGCTTCGGGCGGAAATCGATCGCTTGGCATCCAACTTGAAGAATGAGTTCGAAGTGGCGCACCGCCGCGAGGCGGATTTGACCCGCAATATGACCTCTCTCAAGGAGCAAGAAGCCACGTCAAAAGAAGCGAGCGTCAAACTCCTGGAGCTTCAGCGCGAGTCCTCCACGTCGAAGCAGCTCTACGAGGCGCTGCTGACCCGCTATAAGCAGACTGCCGAAACTGAAGAATTGCAGTTGCCGGACGCCCGCATCATCGAGCAGGCGGACGTACCTCTGTTTCCGGCTGCTCCCAAGCGCCAGCAGATGACCATTATTGCGCTGTTTGCCGGCTTGGTTGGCGGTCTTGGCATCGTCTTGATCATGGAATTCGCGGTATCCGGTATCAGCCGCCCGGAAGATGCGGAACGGGCGCTCGATATTGCGCATATCGCTTCGGTTCCGGATATTGGTGACACCGCTGCCGAAGACCAGAATTCGATGCGCGCCATCCGGCTGCTGCTGGCGGAACCGCGCAGTGTGTTCTCTGAAACCATTCGTGGCATCCGCCGCGAGATCGATTTGCGCCGGTCGTCGGCGGCACCGCGGATCATATTGGTCGCATCCAGCCTGCCGGGCGAAGGGTCGGATGTTATCGCCTCCAATCTGGCCAATCACTATGCATTGACCGGCAATCGCGTGCTGCTGATCGACGGCGATTTGCGGCGCGCACCATTGACGCGCCGGCTGGCGCCGGCTCGCAGCATCGGACTGCTGGACGTGCTGTCCGGCGGCTATCCGGTTGAGAGCGCCATTCTGTATGACGGATCGACCGGCTTGAGTTTCCTGCCGGCCATGAGTCCGACGCCGCTTCAGCCGGCCAGCCCCGAACTTTTGGCGGCGCCGCAAATGGATGCCGTGCTGATGCATCTGAAGCGGCAGTTCGATACGATCATTATCGAGGCTCCACCGCTGCTACCGGTAATCGACACGCGCATTCTGGCGGACTACGCCGATCAGATTCTGTTTGTCGTCGCCTGGCGCAAGACGCCAAAGCAATTGGCCAAGAAGGCGCTCCATTCACTCGGCATTAACCACGACAAGATTGCCGGCGTCGTCATCAATCGCGTCGACCAGGTCGCGCTCGAAGACACGCACGCGCTCGGGGCCAGAATGGCGACCGCCGAAGTTTCCCACGTGCGCCGTGCCGCCTAGCGATTGGTCTCGAACAGCTAGCGGTCAGTGAGATAATTCCATTCAATTCGAACGAGTTCAGTCATTATTTATAGTATTCGGGTCTACTCGGAACATCAGTAGGTAGGCCCACGAACCGCTTCATCGGCGGCGAGCGGGCGCGTTAGCGGGTCCGCAATGTCAGTCGCCACAACCGATACAATCCCGAGTTCCGATCAGGTGGTTCCGCCGCCGCCGAGCGCCACTCGCAGGCCCGCCCGGTGGTCTCGAAATGTTGCCGCCGATCTGGTTGGCATTGCGGATGTGCTGGCTGTGGTCATAGGCAGTTTCCTGCCAGCCATTATTTACGATCACGCTGGCGGCATCGTCACCAATTGGACGCTGTTGATGCAATCGGCACTGACGGCCGCCATCGTCACCCACATGATCCTTCGGTTAAGCGGCATGTACGCTACCGAGAAAATGCACGATTTTCCCCATCACCCAGGCCGGCTGTTTCTCGCGGTGGCCCTCGGCACCATTGGCGTCATGGGTCTCGGCCTGCCGTCCGCTCTGCGCGCAGGTCACTCCTGGGTCTGGTTTGCAGTCGCGCTTTCGGC
>JANORU010000413.1:0-5071 GCA_031415475.1 Hyphomicrobium sp. | reverse complement strand
GAAAATTCCACAGCAAATGACAGTCTTGATGCCCAGGTTGGTAAGGATGAGGCGCAGATTTGTGCCGGTCAGGGCGCTGTCGGTCGTCTTGGTGACAACGATTTCGTCGCCGGTGGGCTGAAGTTCCGGCACGATCTGCGAAGGCTGTTCGTTTTTGGGCAGCAGCAGATTGTTCCAACCCGGCAGCTTTTGTGACAGCGACCGGTCGCGGCCATCCTTGGTGTGACAGGCGATGCGCGCGAACAGGCACTCGATGCCAGCCTTTCGAGCTTCGGCAATCAGGTCTTTGGTTCGCGGCAATACGATGCTGTGCATGCGGTCGTGGAACGGGGTCCAGGCATCGTAACGGCGCTGCTCGTCGGGCGGCAGGCTCGCGCGGTCGGGCCGGACGAGGTAGGTGTTCTGGACGTCGATAACGAGAAGAGCGGTCGTCGCCGGCGGCAGGTCTGGGTCGGCCGGTTCCGGAGCGCCATCGTAATAGATCGATCGAAACGACGTCTTCCAGGACATACAAGTCTCCGTTTTCGCAGATTTCAGTATCGCCGCTTGAACAGGCCGCGCTGTTCGTAGACCTCGGCGGCCTCAGTGACGAACGCGGCGAGGCGTGTCGCCTTGTACGTCGAGCCGAGTTCTTTGGCGATATCCAGCAGTTCTGACTTCGTTTTAGCGCGGCCCGGCCGCAGCAACTCGTAGGTCCGCATAATCATGTCCTGCGGAATGTCGACCATTTCGGCGGCGCGTTCGAAATTCTGGGCGAGGGTCGATCGCCCCGCAGCCCGTGAGATGGCGGCTTGCTGATGAAGCGCCCCGGCGGTGATCGAGAGATCGTCGGCCACAACCGCGCCAGTCAGCACATTTGCGAGTGTGATGTCATCTGCTCCCAGTCCGCGCCGGCCTTTGACGAGGTCCGGCCGCTTCTCTGCCAGCGGATAATCGTCGAGGCCGAGCGGGCCGCTGTTCCGGTCTGTCATGCGCGCTCCTCCAGGAAGGAGATTTCGATGTCTTCGGGTGTCGCGCCTTCCGCCGTCATTTCGGTTTCGATGGCGTAAATGAGCGAGACTTTGGCGTGGTACCGCGCGCCCATCGCCTCTCCGCGCGTCGGCACCACCACCGGTTCGGGCATGTCTCCTTTGGCGTAGCTCGCCGCGTTGGCGCCCATGCGGCGGTAATGATCGAGCGTCGTGATCGGCGAGTTGGAGAACAGCTCGAGATTGTTATGCGGCAGCCGGTCTCGCTGATGAATGACGGCGGTGCCTTTAGCTTGAATACCGATGCCGACGCCGGACCCGGCAAGGCGAGCGGCACTGAGACCTAAGAACGACGTATCGGCCGTGTGGCGCATCCTGACAATGCGCGAGGTGCCGCCGTTTGAAGAGATGCCGTCCGTCAATGCCTTCAAAAGAGCCGACAGGGAATGACCGGCGACCGTTTGGAACAGCTTGTCGCCGAATGCCGGGCTGATGCCGATCACGACCTCGTTGGCAGCGCCGCCTTCGCCAGCAGGGCCGACTGTGCGGTAGCGAATGCGCCGGGATTCAGCCGCCTTGTGCACGGCTTCGGCGCGCAGCACTTCTTCCCGCGTCAGCACATCGCGGATGGCGACAATTTCGTCGCGCCGTGCCTTGCTCAACCGGTAGCCTGTGCCCGGCCCCTGATAGTCATTGGGATCGTTGATGGCGCTCATCACCCGCCCGTTGCGGATCATGGCGGAGGTTTGCAGATAGTCACCGGACACGCGCAAGCGCACAAGATTGAGCAGATGCTGCGCTTCCTGGCCAAAGCCGCGACTGGCGAGCGCTTTGATGACATCGAGCACGCCGATGTTGCGCGCCTTAATGGCATCGCTGACAAGCGCCACTTCGCGCGGAGTAAAGCTTTGCGTTTCATCCGAGCCGGACGCGGCGACGACACTGGCCTTCATGGCGGCGGTCGGGCTGGCGAGCTGCAACTCTTCGAGCACCGCTGAAATGGCATCAACCGCGCGTTTCCTCAGTTCCAACACGCGCGTTTCCTCGACCGGCGTCAGCCCGCCATCGGCCTCGAAATCGCGTTGCAGGACGAGATAGTCTTCCATTTCCTCGCCGTTCAAGAGCGAGGCATTGAACGAGTTGTCGTACTTCAGAATCGAACCGAAACCGGAACAGATGAGGTCCGAGCCTGCAATCAGGAACGGCAGGATCTTGGCGCCAACGCGAATTTCAGATTCAGTCGGCCGCGCGTCGTTACCGGATGCGCATTCGAGATCGAGCCAGACGGCAATCAGGTTTTCCGCCATCAGTTCGCGCATACCGCCGGGAACCGTGCAGGTGACGGGTGCGCCGTCGATGCCGCCGTTCTGCGTGCCCTGAACGCCCATGGCGCGCTGGAGACACAGACACCGGGCTTCGAGGTAAAGCATCGAGCGAGCCTCGTGATAGCCCATCAGCAGTTCGGAGCCGGCGCCGGACGTGCAACGCATCTTGATGCCGCGCGAGGCATAGGCGGCGGCCAGAAACGCTTTCGACCATGGTGTGTCGTCGCCATCGACGAAGCTTTTCTCGGTGCCATAAACGGACACCGTTTCGGCATAGGAGGTGAATCCCGCCATGCCGATCTGCAGCTCTTCGGCTTCTTCGCTTGAGCACTGAAACAGGACGCCCCAGCGGCCGACGGCAGCGCCGACCGCACAAGCGACCGCATTCGACCATGCGTTGCGCGCAACCCGCATCGTCGTTTCGATTTCGTCGAAACCGAATGCGACGGCCGTTGCCGCATCGGCGGCCAGCTGCAAGGGATCGTCCTTGGCATTGGTGACGTGCGCCTGATTGCCGGGCGTCTTGCGCGCCCGCATCTTGGAATAGGCGAACGCAATTTCGAGCGCCGAGAGATGAGCCACCACTTCGGCAAGTTTGGCCGGCGTCATGCCGCGCGCTAGGCGCACCAGCTCCGTTCGCGGGACCGTCATATCGACCAGCATCCTCGCGACTTCGATCGACGGCAGGGCCATCGCCTCATCCATGACCTCGTGATCGAGATGATAGCGGGCAATGAAGGTATCGATCATATCGAAGTCGGCCGCCGCCCGGCCGTCCATGGCGGAGATGCCGCCAGCGCCGCCAGCAACCGACGGCTTTGGATCGTTGGGGCTTGTGAAAGCCGCAAAGCCGTTGGCCGGGTCCTCGGCGGCGAACCGGTCGAGCCGCAGCGGCCGCTCATCCCAGTCTGAAAAGCGCTTCCAGCGGTTGGCCGATGCATGCGGCTCTTGCGCCATGGCTAGCTGCTCCGGTTGCCGGGATATTCGGACAGGGACACTAGCGGGCTACGGTCCACTTGGACAAGGGCGTGCTGTTGTCGTGTGCAGGGGGCTGGACTGCGGCGGGCCGAAGCTCCAATGATCGCACCTGATCTGCCAACTGGGACGCCAGATGACATCAACGCAGAAAATACTCGAACTCAACGCTTTCGATATGCGATCGCCGTCAGGTCTCGACTCGGCGACGGCGGAACTCGTCGCCCGCCGCCGGCGAACGTTCGGCCCGACATCGATGCTGTTTTATGCCCGCCCGCTCAATCTGGTGCGCGGCGACGGCGTCTGGCTCTACGATGCTGACGGCAGCCGTTATCTCGATGCCTACAACAATGTGCCGTCGGTCGGACACGGCCATCCGCGCGTGGTGGAGGCCGTTGCCCGGCAGATGGCGACACTCAACACGCACACCCGCTATCTCTACGATATCGTCTACACCTACGCCGAGCGGCTGCTGGCGACGTTTCCGAGCGAACTCTCCAACATCGTTTTCACCTGCACGGGCAGCGAAAGCGTCGATCTGGCTCTGCGCGTCGCCCGCAATGTCACCGGCGGCAAGGGGTTCATCGCTACCGGGAACGCCTATCACGGCAACACCACCACCGCGACCGAGGTCTCGCCGTCATCGGCCAACAACGAGGCAGCCAATCCCAACATCTATGTCGTCCCGGCCCCGGACTTTTGCCGCAACCCTGACGGTGCAGGGCGAGCTTTCGTTCAAGCGGTCAAGGCAGCGCTGGACAGAATGCACGCTGACGGCGTCAAACCCGCCGGGTTCATCGCCGACAGCGTGTTCTCAAGCGACGGCGTGTTCCCCGATCAGCCAGGATACCTGGCCGAGGTCGCGCGCCTCGTACAAGCGGCCGGCGGCCTCTACATCGCAGACGAAGTGCAACCGGGTTTCGCCCGCACGGGCGAGGCCATGTGGGGGTTCGAGCGGCACGGGTTCGTTCCCGATCTTGTCGTGATGGGCAAGCCAATGGGCAATGGCTTTCCCGTCGGCGCCATGGTGGCGCGTCCCGATGTGCTCGAAGCCTTCGGCTCGAAGTCCGGCTATTTCAACACCTTCGGCGGCAGCCCAGTGGCGGCGGCAGCGGGTCTCGCTGTACTGGACGTCCTGAAGGACGAGGGACTGCAGGACAATGCCCGAGCAACCGGCGGTTACTTGCTGGCCGGTCTTCGTCAAACAGTTGAAAAGCATTCGCGCGTCGCCGACGTCCGCGGCGCGGGGCTCTACCTCGGGATCGAATTCACGAAGGATAGAAACAGTTTATCTCCTGATCGCGATGCGGCCGTCGCCGGCGTCAATATGATGAGGGAGGAAAACATACTGATCGGAACGGCTGGCCGTCACGGCAACGTCTGGAAGATCCGCCCGCCGCTATGCTTCAAAAAGGAGCACGCCGACCAGTTCATTGACGGGTTTGCCAAGGTGCTTCGCCGGCTCGACGGCTGAACAGCGTCCTTGAAGCCAGCGCACTGCCGTTGTAGACTTTTGCGAGGAGCAAGGCCGATGCGATTGATAACAAGTTTCTGACAAGCCGGTATCGTGTTGCAACTCACGCAGATGTCAACATATTGCTGTTTAGATTGACGATAACGTTAGCCGCTGTAAAATTCCGTTGAGTCCAAAGGCACTGTGTATGAACGTTTATTCGCATACCAAACATCTGAACGAAGATTTGTATTTGAGCGACCGTATCGCAGACCTCAAGGACTCGTGGAAGCCAATTGTCACCGCCGTGCTATCGGCAGTGCTCCTGGCCCTCGCGCTCTCCCATTTTC
>JANORU010000412.1:0-2263 GCA_031415475.1 Hyphomicrobium sp. | reverse complement strand
CGAACGGCCTATTTTTATTGACAATTCAGGTCGTTACCGATCGGGCCTACGGATCCGGTCGAGACCAAAAGCCGCCCATATTAACATGCTCAGCCCTGCAAAAAACGCATTTGTCCTTTGTGCGCTGCACGATCTATTGTTGCATTGCGATATAGCGAGGTGTTCCTTCGCTGCGTTGCAGCCCTCCTCGGGCGTTTCCTCCCTAGACTTTAGGCCGTTCGCCCAGCGAACGGCCTTTTTTTTGAAGTTTGGCTATGGCCCGCAAAGTCTGGCTCGAGCGCCTGGTTACCCCGGCACTGATCATTCAGCGGCGGCGCGCCGTTCCATCAGGCCCGGAACGTCCTGGAAGAGATGCGCGGCGAGCCGTGTCAGGTTGTGCTTCAGTTCATCGAAGTGGCGCGAACGCTTAAGCGTCACTTCATCGACGTAAAGTCCGCGATTGAGTTCCAGCTGCAGCGCGTGCACGCCGCGCGCCGGCCGGCCGTAGTGCTCGGTGATGTAACCGCCAGCGTACGGCCGGTTCATTTGAACGTCATAGCCAAGACTGCTCAGTCCCTGCCGGACGATCCGCGACAGACGGGGATCGCACGACGTGCCGAAGCGATCGCCAATCACGATATCGGGCCGCGACGTCGACGTTTGCGCAACCAGTGCCGACGGCATCGAGTGGCAATCGATCAGCACGGCGTAGCCGAATTGCGCGCGTGCCGTATTGATGAGGCCGGCCAGTGCCTCATGAAATGGCTTGTAAAGGTGCTCAATGCGCGCCAGACCGTCATCGAGCTTGAGTGGCTGGCGGTAGATTTCTTCGCCGTCAGCGACGATCCGGGCAATCGTGCCAAGCCCGCCGATGACGCGGATCGACTGCTGGTTCGCCCAATCGGGCAAGGTTTCCAGAAACAGCTCAGGGTCGAGTTCGTAGGGTTCGCGGTTGACGTCGAGATAAGCCCTCGGGAAGTTGGCAGCAATGAGCGGCGCGCCAAGCGCTGCCGCCTCGGCAAACAGCTCATCGACAAAATAATCTTCGGACTTTCTCAGCGCCGCCGGGGCAAGCCTGGACTGATCAAGAAAATGATCGGGGTAGACCCGGCCCGAGTGGGGAGAGCAGAAGACAAACGGCGTCGACGGCGCTTGGGGCGCCAGAATTGTAAACGGCGGATCGAATGAACGTCGCGATGTCGGCTCGGGGGGCTGCCCCATGATCGTCTGTCCTTAAACGTTCAAATTCAAAGTTCTGCGGTCACAGTGCGGCTCCGCGAAAGACCGCGATTCGAGAGCCAATCGCACATTGCCGGTGTGCGCCCACTCTGTCTATCCGGCTTCTGCTACGCCGTCACAAACGCGGCGCCAATGCGGCCTTCCGACAACGGGTCGCAGTCCTTGTGGCGGTCGCGTGACGCATAAGGAAAAGGTTGCCAGTGAGATGTGGAGAAGCAGGAGTTCATGCTCCGTTTACCAAAGTGACCGCAGATTTGCGTGGCGCTCTCGATAATGTGAGCTAAATTGCGCCGACACAAATCTGGTACATTCGCCCATGACCGCCAATCCGTCCCGTGTTCCCGTCCACCGCATCCTTCTGGCGGAGGACGACGATTCGATGCGTGGCTTCCTCGAGCGGGCGTTGGCAAAGGCGGGCTACGACGTCTGTGCCTTTCCCAATGGCGCCGAGGCCTTGGCGTGCCTCGAACGGGAGCCGTTCACGCTGCTGCTGACCGACATCGTCATGCCGCGCATGGACGGGATTGAGTTGGCGCGGCGCGCCAGCGAATTCGATCCCGACTTGAAGATCATGTTCATTACCGGCTTCGCAGCGGTTGTTTTGAACAGCGATTCGCAGGCGCCTAAAGACGCCCGCGTCTTGTCTAAGCCGTTCCACCTGAAAGACCTTGTCCGCGAAGTTGAGCGGTTGCTCGCGGCCTAAGTTGGGCCGGCCAACCAACTCCTTGGCATGCCCCCGGCCTGCGACGAGCGGGCCAGCTGGGGCGCTTGCCACCCCCAAATGAACTCGATATACGAGGCACCTTCCGGCCGGGGATAACTCTGGCCCCGGGCACTTAGCTCAGCGGTAGAGCACTTCCTTGACATGGAAGGGGTCACAGGTTCGATCCCTGTAGTGCCCACCATTTTCGGCCCGGTTGCGGCCACCGGCCCTTACGTCGTGGTTCCGACGGCCGCCGCACGGTCGAGGCGAAGACTTTCCAGTCAATAGGCTTGGTGAAAAACGCGGTGGCGCCAAGGCGTCCCGCCTCCTTGATGCTGCTCT
>JANORU010000411.1:0-10383 GCA_031415475.1 Hyphomicrobium sp. | reverse complement strand
AGCCAAGCCGGTCCTCATCCGCCCCCGGATCAAGTTCGGGGGCACCTTCTCCCAGCAAGGGGAGAAGGGTAACACGCGATCAGTTGTCGAGGAAGCTCCTCAGCTTCCGGCTCCGGCTCGGATGCTTCAACTTCCTGAGCGCCTTCGCCTCGATCTGGCGGATGCGTTCGCGCGTTACGCTGAACTGCTGGCCGACTTCTTCCAGCGTGTGGTCGGTGTTCATGCCGATACCAAAGCGCATTCGTAGCACGCGCTCTTCGCGCGGCGTCAGCGAGGCGAGCACGCGGGTCGTCGTATCGCGCAGGTTCGACTGGATGGCGGCGTCGATCGGCAGGATCGCGTTGCGGTCTTCGATGAAGTCGCCGAGGTGGCTGTCCTCCTCATCGCCGATCGGCGTTTCAAGGCTGATCGGTTCCTTGGCGATCTTGAGGACCTTGCGCACCTTTTCGAGCGGCATGGCGAGCTTTTCAGCCAGCTCTTCCGGCGTCGGCTCGCGGCCGATTTCGTGCAGCATCTGGCGCGACGTACGGACGATCTTGTTGATCGTCTCGATCATGTGCACGGGGATGCGGATGGTGCGCGCCTGATCGGCAATCGAGCGGGTGATCGCCTGACGGATCCACCACGTCGCGTAGGTCGAGAACTTGTAACCGCGGCGGTACTCGAACTTATCGACCGCCTTCATCAGGCCGATGTTGCCTTCCTGGATGAGATCGAGGAACTGCAGGCCACGGTTAGTGTACTTCTTGGCAATCGAAATGACGAGCCGGAGGTTGGCTTCGACCATTTCCTTCTTGGCCTGACGGGCTTCGCGCTCGCCCTTCTGCACGGCCTTGACGATGCGGCGGAACTCAGGGATCTCGAGGCCGGTTTCGCTGGCGAGCGTATGAATGTCGCCCCGGATCTTTTCAATGCCGCCGCGTTCGGTCTTGACGAGGCCCGCCCACTTGCGGCCCTTCAGTGAAATGCGGTCGAGCCAGGTGGCGTCGAGCTCGTTGCCGAAGTATTCGCCGATGAAGTCGGTGCGCGGCACGCCGTAGCTGTCGGCCAAGCGCATCAGCCGGCCTTCATAGCCAACGAGACGCTTGTTGATCGAATACAGCTGCTCGACGAGGCTTTCGATACGGGCGTTGTTGAGTGACAGGCTCTTCACGTCGAGCACGATTTCATCGCGCAGCTTGTCGTAAGCTTTCTGCTGCTGGCGCGAGCCCTGTTCGCCGGCCACCTGCTGCTCGAGCTTCTTGTCCTGCTGCTTGCGCAGTTTCTTGTAGGTGTTGGCGATCTTGTCGAAGGTCTCAAGCACTTTCGGCTTCAGTTCCGCTTCCATGGCGGCCAGCGACAGCGCGTTCTCGAAATCGTCTTCGTCGTCGCCCTCGGCGCCCGGCTGTGGCGCTTCACCCGGTGCGGGAGCTTCGTCAACGGCCGTCGCTTCGCCTTCGGCGCCCGGCATCATGCCGGCCGGCACCTTGGCCTCAGGGCCTTCGTAGGTGGCTTCGAGATCGATGATGTCGCGCAGCAGGATTTTGCCGTCGTTCAACTCGTCGCGCCAGATGATGATCGCCTGGAAGGTCAGCGGGCTTTCGCACAAACCGGCAATCATCGCTTCGCGGCCGGCCTCGATCCGCTTGGCGATGGCGATTTCGCCTTCGCGCGACAGCAGCTCGACCGAACCCATTTCGCGCAAGTACATGCGCACCGGGTCGTCGGTCCGTTCCGACGGCTCGGCTTTGGCTTCGGCTTTGGCCGGAACCGAACCGCCGGTGGTCAGCGCGCGGCTTTCCTCTTCGTCGGCCGGTTCTTCTGCGGCCTCTTCCTTGTCGTCGTCGCCTTCTTCCTGTTCGACGACGTTGATGCCCATGTCGCTGAGCATCGCCATCGTGTCTTCGATCTGGTCGGGCGAGACCTCTTCCGACGGCAGGACGGTGTTCAATTCGTCATAGGTGACGTAGCCGCGCGCCTTGGCGGTCTTGAGCAGCTTCTTGACTGCGGCATCGGACAGATCGAGCAGCGGGCTGTCGCGCTCCGGCGCATCGCCGGATTGTTCCTCGCCCTTGGCCGCATCCTTAGCGCTGGCGCGCTTGGCGGCGCCCGTCTTGGCGACAGGGGTCTTGGCGGCAGGAGGCTTGCCCGGTTGGGCTTTGGGTTGGGCGGCTGCTCGGCTCATCGGGCTTTTGCTCATCGGTTCAAACTCGGAGGGATCAAATCGGAAATTTATCGGACCGTCATCGGACGCAGAGGTCTCTCACCTATAGGGGGGAGAGTCGGTTTTTGGCGGCGTTCGCGGCATGTCCCCCTGATTTCGGGCCGGCACGTGCCGAAGGGCCCTGAAATGGGGGGCCGGACTGCATAAATCGGCACACGCGCGGTTCACGGGGCTCGCCTCGCTCTCACAGGGCATCCAGGACGTCAGTCTCAGAGTCGTCGGTGTTGGTCAGGCGCTGACGCTCAGCCTGCAGCTCCCGGATGCGTTGAAACGCATCTTCGGTGCCATCTTCGTGCCAAGCCTGCTCAGCGCTGGCCAGAGCCGCCGGGAGCCCCACTTGCCGGTCATGCAGCGCGAGGGCGTGGCGCCAGCCACTTTCCACCTCGGAGCGCCCGGTCTCGGGGTCGGCGAACCTGTCACAACGGTGCGGTATGGCGGCGTCGACGTGGTCCAATACCCCGGCGAGCCCCATGCGGGTCAATTGGGAGCGCAACGTGGGCGTGTCAAGGGAATTGTCGAGGGCGAGGGCACTTAACAGGCCGTCGCGTAGCCGGGAAAGCGCAGGCGAGGCGAGATTGAGGCCGGCAAACTCTTCGGCGTGGGTTTCCAGCAACCAGGGATGGTTGACGACGGTCCGCAGCAACAGCAGTTCCCGGCTTCCGGCCGTCACCCGGTCGCCGGCGACCAGTCCGCTCTGAATGAGGCTCGGGGTCGGCAATGGCGGCTGGAAATTGGCGAACTCCTGCCCCCGGCGGCCGCCCTGGGCATATCCGCGCAATTGGTCAGGACGGGCACCATAGCCGGGGCGCTGGCCCGCGAACCGGCGATCCTGGTCGAACCCTGGACGTTGGCCGTACCGGGCATTGCCTTGAGATTGGCCGTTCGCGCGGTCGGACCGCGTCGCCGCTTTCGGTGCCCACGCGGCGGCTAAGCGGCGGCGCATGTCCTGGGCGTAGTGGCCGCGCACGGCGCCATCTTCGATTTTGGCAACGAGCGCGTTGATCTGCTGCTCAAGCTTGGCGCGCCGCTCCGGAGTCGTCCACTCGTCCTGGCTCCATTCGCGTTCGAATAGGACGTCCGACAACGGCCGCGCGGCGGTGAGTGCGGCCTCCATCGCTTGGGGTCCCTGCTGGCGCACGAGATCGTCGGGGTCGAGGCCGTCGGGCAGAAACGCGAAGCGGACGCTCGCTCCGGGTTTCAGTTTGGGCAGCGCCACGTCGATCGCGCGCCACGCGGCTTTGCGACCGGCGCTGTCGCCGTCGAAGCACAGGATCGGCTCGTCGGCCATCCGCCAGAGCAGGGCCATCTGGTCTTCGGTGAGCGCCGTGCCGAGTGGGGCGACCGCTTCGGTGAAGCCCGCTTCGGCCATGGCGACGACATCCATGTAGCCTTCAACCGCCACGATCCGACCCTTGTCGTGAGCGGCCGAGCGCGCGCGATGGCTGTTGAACAGCGTGTGGCCCTTGTGGAAGAGCGGCGTTTCCGGCGAATTTAGATACTTGGCAGGCGCATCCGGATCGAGCGCGCGGCCGCCGAACGCGATGATCCGGCCCTTGTGATCAGCAATCGGAAACATCACCCGGTCGCGGAAGCGGTCATACGGTTCGCGAATATCTTCGCCGGAGATCAGCATCCCCGAGAGAGCTGCTTCATCAGCATTGAACCCTTTGGCGGCGAGATGGTCTTTGAGTGCCGTGCGCGAGGCCGGCGCAAAGCCGAGGCCAAACGTTTCAATGGACGCCCGAGAGAGGCCGCGCTTTTCGATGTAGCGGCGCGCGGCCGTGCCACCCGAACTGTGCAACTGCTCGGCATAGAACTTCGCCGATGCCGCCAGCACTTCGAGTAGCCGCTGGCGCTGATCGTACTGGGCCGCGTCCTCGGCCGTTGGCTTCGGCAAGGCGACGCCGGCTTCCCCCGCCAGCCGTTCGACGGCTTCAGGAAACGTCAGGCCTTCGGTCTTGATCAGGAAGGTGAAAATATCGCCGTGCTCGCCTGACGCGAAGCAGTGATAAAAACCCTTCTGATCGTTGACGAAGAACGACGGCGACTTCTCGACTTTGAACGGCGAGAGGCCGCGGTATTCGCGTCCGGCCTTTTTCAACGCCACGCGCCGTCCGACGACCTGGCTCACCGGGAGCCGGGCGCGGATTTCATCCAGCAGATGAGGCGAGTAGCGCATCAGACCTGAACTCTTGTGATAGCGAGATCAGGCTTAAGTGATTCGGTCCGCTACTGGGCCGCCAGCGGGCCGCCAACCCAGCGATTGCCCCAACAACTCCCGCTTTCCACAGGGCCGGCGTTCCAGAAGTCTGCCGCCAAGCCTCAGCGCACAGCCGCCCGGTACCTGAGCGTATTGCAGCCGTGGCCCTTGGCGTCCGTACCGCACAGTTTGAGTTCGAAGTTGTCGCTGGAGCTGCCCGCAGCAGGGGCGAAATCGTAACTCAGGGCATCGATTTTTACGAGTTTGCCGCTGCGCGGCGCCTGCTCGACGGACAGCGTATCAAACTTCACCGACGCTGTTCCGCCGACAAAAAAAATGCTGCAGTGATCCCCGGCCGACATGTCGAGTGTGAGATCGTAAGTGCCGCCTGCTCCCAGATGCATCGTGCCGGGCGTATTGACCTGACAGGCTGCGTGGGCGGCGGAGGGTGCGATCACGGCTGCGGCCACACCGGTAGCCGCCCAAATCCTAATCCCCAACCCCATAGTTTGATCCCTCCGGTTTGAGTCGTTGGGATAAAATGCAACCGAAGATAGAAAATTGCGATCCGCTTATGCCTGCCATCCACATAATAGTTCGCCGGCCGGGGCCGAGGGCGGCTCTACTTCAACGCCTCCTTCACGGCCCCGCTTGCCTTGGCGAAATCCATCTGGCCGGTGTACTTGGCTTTGAGCACGGCCATGACTTTTCCCATGTCCTTGGCTGACGCCGCGCCCGCCTCGGCGATCGCGGCCGCAATGGCGGCGGTCACCGCCGCGTCGTCCATCTGCTTTGGCAGATAGCCTTCGATCAGGACGATTTCGGCCTGTTCGATGGCCACAAGATCAGGCCGTCCGCCCTTGGTGAACTGGTCGATCGAGTCGCGGCGCTGTTTGACCATTTTGACCATCACCTGGACGACGCCCGCCTCGTCGAGTGTCGCGCCGGACAGCTCCGCCTTCTGGATTTCAGCCTGGATCAGACGCAGCGTGCCGACTTTGACCTTTTCCCCGGCCTTCATCGCCGCTTTGACGTCGTTCATGATCTGCGCGCGCATAGTGTCGGTCCTCCGCGGTGAGAGCGTGGTTTAGGCGGGCGATCGCGCGGGGGCAAGGCCGGTGCGCTGCGTCGCACCCCCGCCAATTGACCTCGCGGGGGGGAGGCCCTAGGGTCCGCCGCGTTTTCGACTCCGGCCCTGTGACACCAGATTGACGCTCGACTCCGAGCGCAACGCGGCAGTCCGGGTTGCGCCAACCGGGATAGCCCCCAGGACCTCAGATGACCAAACCGCAGCCCTGGACCGACCGCCCAACGACCGCGCGCCTCGTGCTGGCCGACGGCACGGTGATCGAGGGCTACGGCATCGGCGCAACAGGAAGCGCGGTTGGCGAAGTGTGTTTCAATACCGCCATGACCGGCTATCAGGAAATCCTGACCGACCCGAGTTATGCCGGCCAGATCATCACCTTCACGTTCCCGCACATCGGCAACGTCGGCACCAACACCGAGGATACCGAAACATCGAACTTGGCAGCCCGCGCCGGCGTGCGCGGTGCGGTTCTGCGCGCCGCGATCACCGATCCGTCGAACTATCGCGCCGCCGGCCATTTCGATACCTGGCTGAAGCAACGCGGCATCATTGGTATCAGCGGCATCGACACCCGCGCGCTGACGGCCCACATCCGCGAGCAGGGCATGCCGAACGGCGTCGTGGCGCATGAGCCGTCGGGCAAATTCGATATCGAAAAGCTCAAAGCCGAAGCCAAGTCGTGGCCGGGCCTCGTTGGCATGGACCTCGTGCCCGAAGTGACGAGCGGCCAGAGTTATTCGTGGGACGAGATGCGCTGGGTCTGGGACAAAGGCTATCCGCGCAACGAGACGCCAGAGTTCCACGTCGTCGCCATCGACTATGGCTTGAAGCGCAACATCCTGCGATGCCTCGCGTCGGCCGGTTGCAAAGTCACGGTCATGCCGGCCAAGACCACGGCCGAAGAAGTCTTGGCGCGCAAGCCCGACGGTGTGTTTCTGTCGAATGGCCCCGGCGATCCGGCCGAGACCGGAAAGTATGCGGTGCCTGAGATCCAGAAACTGGTTGCCAGCGGCAAGCCAGTGTTTGGCATTTGCCTCGGCCATCAGATGCTCGCCATTGCGCTCGGCGGCACGACCAAGAAAATGCACCAGGGCCACCACGGCGCCAACCACCCGGTCAAAGACGACACGACCCACAAGGTCGAAATCGTATCGATGAACCACGGCTTCACGGTCGATAAGGCATCGCTGCCGCAGGGCGTTTCGGAAACTCACCGCTCGCTGTTCGACGGTACCAATTGCGGCATCGCGCTCGACGGCCGGCCGGTGTTTTCGGTCCAGCATCACCCCGAGGCCTCGCCCGGCCCCCAGGACAGCCATTATCTCTTTACCCGCTTTGCCAATTACATGCGGGCGGCCAAGGGCGTGGTGGCGGTTAGGGAACGGTAGGCTTTCACCGAAAACTCCCGGGCCGCGGTAAACCTTTCCTGGATTTAAGATCGAACGCCAGGAAAGTCCGCGTATAAGGGCCGTCAGAAACCTTAGGGAGACCACTCGCACCATGCGTGCCTTCTTGCTCACCGCCACCGCGCTGGCCCTTTCCGTCACTGCCCCCGCCCTCGCCGACGACAAATGCAAAGGCGAAGTCGAAGCCGCATTCGTCAAGCAGCGCGCGGCGCCGGCCTTCAGAACCGTCGCCTCCACCGACACGCCGAACGGCGCCATCGTCCGCACCATCGATTACGTGGCGCCCGACCGCATCTACTCAAAGATCGTGTCGCCGGTTGAGGACGCCGCGGTCGAAACCATTGGCATCGGCAAGCATGCCTGGGCCAACACCGAAGGCGGATGGGAAGAACAGCCGCCGCACAACGCGCAGCTGATTTCCTCCGAGCGCGAGGCCTATAAGAACCCTCCGAAGGCCGGCACCGACTTCAAGTGTCTCGGGCCCGTGAAGCACGACGGCAAAGATATGCTGGGCTATGCGACAGAGCCAACCAAGAACACAGATGGCCGTCAGGTGATCACGACCATTTACGTCGATCCTGCAACCGGCTTGCCGGGGGCCTACCTGACAACCGCCATTAAGGGCGAGAGCCCGCCCGTCTTCAGCGCCGTTTACACCTACGGCTCCGACATCACCATTGCTCCGCCGCTTGAGCCTGTTGCCGAGGAAGCTGGTGACGCCCCGGCTGATGCCAAGAAAGACTAGTTCAGGAGACGTTCGTCGATGCGCCGCTCGTTGCTTACCATCACCGTTGCATTGCTCGCGGGGCACACAGCCGGCTCCGCAGCTTGGGCCAACTGCTCGAATGAAGTTGCCCAGGGCGTCACGCGCCAGAGCAACGAGAAGGCGTGGCGCAAGGACGCCAACATGATCACCGAGCAGGGACCGATGAAGATGTCGGTCGAATTCCTGAAGCCGGATCGCATGCGGCAGGTGGTGACCCCGTTCATCGATCCCAAGCCGATCGAAACTATTCTGATCGGCGACAAGGCCTGGAGTAACCAGGGTGGCGCTTGGAAAGTCCTCGGCAAGGGCGATACCGATCAGCTCGTCCGCTTCTTCCAGACGTCCACCAGCCAGGGCATCGACGATGTCGGCGAGTTCGATTGCATGGGGGCTGAGACGGTCGACGGCCGCCAGTTGCGGGCCTACCGCGGATTGCCGCCCAAGGCCAAAGCCCGGGATGCCGAGTCTTCCTATGACGGCACCGCCAAGTCCGCTGCGGATGCGGTGCCCGGACAAAAACCGGAACAGAAGAACGAGGCTGTCCGCGTCGTCTATCTCGATCCGGCAACGGGGCTGCTGGCGCGTAGCATCTATGCCCGCGAAGGCATGCTCGACAAGCCGCTTTTCAAGGAAGACTTCAGTTATCCGGCCAACATCAAGATCGAGGCGCCTGAAATCAAGCCATAAGCTGCGTTTCTGCCGATTATGACGTAACGATCTCAGACAATTGGCCCGGAGGCGTCGAGCTGTCCGGGCCTTTTTGATGTGACGAATGCTACCTCTCCCCTTGACGGTCACACCCGTTCCAGAAGAGGTGTCCGCTTCAGCGACTCTCCCTGACCAAAAGACGCCGGTAGCCAAGCCGGTGGCGCGCGACTATGAGGTGGCCTTGCCATGCCCAAACGGACAGACATCGACACCATTCTCATTATCGGCGCCGGCCCGATCATTATCGGCCAAGCCTGTGAGTTCGACTATTCCGGCACACAGGCCTGCAAGGCGCTGAAGGCCGAGGGCTACAGGATCGTGCTGGTCAATTCCAACCCGGCGACGATCATGACCGATCCGGAACTGGCGGATGCAACCTACATCGAGCCGATCACGCCCGAGATCGTTGCCAAAATCATCGCCCAGGAAAAAGATCTGAACCCGGGCAAGAAACTGGTGCTGCTGCCGACCATGGGCGGGCAGACCGCGCTCAACACGGCGTTGGCTCTCGAACGTAATGGCACCCTCAAGGCGTTTGACGTCGAATTGATCGGCGCCAAGGCCGAAGCCATCGACATGGCCGAGGACCGCAAACTGTTTCGCGATGCCATGGACCGCATCGGGCTCGAAAGCCCGCGCGCATCGATCGCGTCGTCGCCGCCGATCCGCGACCCGCAAGGGCACATCACCGGTTACGATCGCGCGGCCGGATTTGCCGAAGCGATGCGTGCGATCGACACGATTGGCCTGCCCTGCATCATCCGGCCGGCCTTCACACTTGGCGGCACCGGCGGCGGCGTCTGCTACAATCGTGAAGAGTTCGAGGTCATTGCCAAGTCCGGCATCGATGCCTCGCCCGTCGGCCAGATCCTGATCGACGAAAGCCTGATCGGCTGGAAAGAATACGAGATGGAGGTCGTCCGCGATAAGGCGGACAACTGCATCATCATCTGCTCGATCGAGAACATCGATCCGATGGGCGTGCACACGGGTGATTCAATCACCGTCGCGCCGGCGCTGACACTGACCGACAAAGAATACCAGATCATGCGCGACGCCTCGCTGGCGGTGCTGCGCGAAATCGGTGTCGAGACCGGCGGCTCGAACGTGCAGTTCGCGGTCAATCCGGCCGATGGCCGTCTGGTCGTCATCGAAATGAACCCGCGTGTCTCGCGATCCTCAGCGCTCGCGTCGAAGGCGACCGGCTTTCCGATTGCCAAGGTGGCGGCGCGACTTGCCGTCGGCTACACGCTCGACGAACTCGAAAACGACATCACCGGCGGCGCCACGCCGGCCTCGTTTGAACCGACCATCGACTACGTCGTCACCAAAATTCCGCGCTTTGCCTTTGAGAAATTTCCAGGCGCAGACTCGACGCTGACGACGGCGATGAAGTCGGTTGGCGAAGTGATGGCCATCGGCCGGACGTTCGCGGAAAGCCTGCAGAAAGCGCTCCGCTCAATGGAAACCGGGTTGACCGGCCTCGACGATATTCCGTTTGAAGGGCTCGGCGGCGACGACGACAAGAACATCATCCGCGGGGCGCTGTCGCGTCCTTCTCCCGACCGGCTGCTGCGCGTGGCACAGGCGCTGCGCCTCGGCGTATCGCACGACGAAGTTCATGCGTATTGCCGGATCGATCCCTGGTTCCTGGAGCGGATGCAGGAAATCGTCGATCTCGAGGCCCGCGTCAAAGCCCACGGCCTGCCAGTGAGTGCGTCGCACATGCGCGTGTTGAAAGCGCACGGTTTTTCAGATGCGCGGCTCGCCAAACTTGCGGGCCTCTCGGAAGCTGACGTTCGAGATAAGCGCCACGCGCTCGGCGTGCGCCCGGTGTTCAAGCGCATCGATACCTGCGCAGCGGAATTTGCTTCGCCGACGGCCTACATGTATTCGACCTATGAGACCGGGCTCACCACAGCGCCGATGTGCGAGTCGGTGCCGACGGACAAAACCAAGATCATTATTCTTGGCGGCGGCCCGAACCGGATCGGCCAGGGCATTGAGTTC
>JANORU010000410.1:0-3150 GCA_031415475.1 Hyphomicrobium sp. | reverse complement strand
ATCGAACCTTCGCTGTGACCGCCGGTGACACCGGCATTGGCGAGCACTCGGCCTGCAAGCCGCGAAAACGGCAGGCTTTGCAGCCAGACTTTTCCCGGCCCGCGGAGCTCGGCGAAGAACACCCCTTCACCGCCGAAGATCATCGATTTGACCGATCCAGCACGCACGATGTCGAAATGGACATCCGGCGTCATCGCCGCGACGCAACCCGTGTCGACGTGGAGTATTTCTCCCGGTTTCAGTTCCTTTTCGACAATGGCGCCGCCGAAATGCACGAAGGCATACCCGTCACCTTCAAGCTTCTGCATGATGAAGCCCTCGCCGCCGAACAGGCCCGTCATAATCTTGCGCTGGAAAAAGATGCCAACGGTGACGCCTTTGGCGGCGGCTAGAAACGCATCTTTCTGGGCGACGATCGATCCGCCCATCTCGCCGAGGTGAAAGGCGAGAATGCTGCCGGGATAGGGGGCTGCGAATGCAACCCGTGCCTTGCCTTGGCCTTCGTGGGTAAACACCGTCATGAACAGGCTCTCACCGGTTAGCAGGCGCTTGCCGGCCGTCCACAGTTTCGAACCGAAACCTTTGGCTTCGTGTGAGCCATCGCCAAACACCGTGTCCATCGTGATGTCGGCATCCTTGAACATCATCGAGCCGGCTTCCGCGATTGCGCTTTCACCCGGATCGAGTTCGATTTCAACGAACTGCATCTCCTGGCCTTTGATTTCGAAATCGATTTCGTGCGCCCGCCCGCCAGTACGGCCAAAAGGCCGGCCGACGCCTGGAACTGAGCCGCTCGATGACATGGGACTTTTCCTCGCAGTTGATGACTTGTGAATTGAATCACGCACTCAACAGGTTCGCAACCGGCATTCATAAACCAATGTAATAGCGCCGTCATAGTCGGCCGCTATGAAACCCGGGCTGGTGCTCAAACTGCGTTCTAGTTGAGTTGGGATTGAGCAGCAGTGATGACAAGCCTTTCGCGGGACGGTCATTCGCCCTCTGACCTGCCGTCCCCTGAGAAGAGGCCAGCCGAACGGAAAAAAGGGTCGCCCCCGCTGGCCCTTAGTCCGTGGGCTGGCCTCGTTAGGCTTTTGCGGGTCCGCCCAGGAAATTCAGCGGATAGCGCGCTGCCCACCTCTTGAAATGCCCGTCTTAGCGGCCGTAATGGCCAGAGGGGGCTCGGTGGTGATTCCTATCCTGATCATTTTCGTGATGGTAGCGGCCACGATATTGGTGGCCGCCCGTCATTTGACGACGCGCCAGGCGGTGGGCCGGACGCACTATGCGGCGGACCCCGATACGCCCAAACCATTCGGCTACCGGATGGCGTGGCTTGCGATACGCTCGCGGGATACAGCGGCCGTGGTCGAGGAGCTCGGCCTCGTTGCCGGCGAACCCTGCAATTGGAATTCCGGCATCGGCGCGATCTACGATCCGCGCCTCGGTCAGAACCGCATCTTCGTCTCGCCGCCGGTCAACGGCTGGACATTCGTTGCCGGTCTGGCGCTGCCGCATCCCGCCGGTCGCGTTGTTATCGACAAGGCGACGCCCCTGCTCGTTCGCCTCGGCGGACGCTTCATCGAAGTCCAATACTATTTTGCCTATCCGCCGCTCGATCTATTTGCCTGGGCGCGGATGATCGACGGCCGGCTTGCGCGCGCGTTTGCGATTGGTGACGACGGCATCATCTGGAGCAAGGGCAAGCCGATGCGCGAAGAAAAGACGCTTGGGCTCAGGCTTTTTGAGTTGCGGGGCGTGCGCGGGCGGCGCGGCGATGCGGGTGGCGAAATGATCCTGCATCCGACCGAAGATCACGTCATGCGACTGGCAAAGATCTGGAGCGTTGCGCCAACGGAGCTCGACGAAAAGAGTGCCAACCCGGCACTCGGTGTCATCGCGTTCGCGCCCGCCGATTGGCGCGTCGAACGCGTGAGAAAATCTGCCTAGCGTGAAGTGCCCGCTGCTTTACCTGATCGTCAAGTCGGCGCCGATGTCTTCGGCCGTGGTCGCCCATCCGGCAACGCTTGAGGCCTTGGCAGTGCCAGGGTTGCCAACAGCCAACTGACGATCCTGCCGCCTGCTGTCTCCGGTATGACGCAAATGCCAGGCGTTGGCCGAGCAGGCCGACATCGAGGTTTGGCCGGACGACCGGTCGAGGGTCAGAGCGGCACACGCCAGAACTGATTTTACCGGACTGGTTTTTGCCGCGGTCGCCGCTGCCTTGCGCGTATCGATGCTGCCCGTTTCAAGTGGCGTTGTCCCGGCGGCGATCTGCGGGCGGGCCTTGTCGCCTTCGAACACGGCCGTCGACACGAACCCCCAGAACCCGACGACGTGCCAGAATATGGCGCCCGAAAGAAAGCCAAGCGCACACCACAACAGGGGCGCTGTAAAGCGCGCGCGCTCCGACGCCGTCGGACGACGTGCCGGTGCTGGTTCAATCTCGAGTCTGGCGCTGCGAATCATATGCCCAGTTTGCGAACTGGCATCGCCCTGGGCAAGCGGTGTGCAGGCTAGTTTGCTGTTACTCGCCGTTGAAGGGGATCACTTTCGGACCCGGAAGCGGAGAAGATCGCTGTTCGCGCGGGGGTACTGATTCGCTGGTCGTCGTCGAGCGAACCGGCGGCACGGTCAGTTCGGAGGCCGAACACAGCTTTCTCGGGTTTTCGTTGGTACCACACGCCTGCGATTTGCCGTCCTTGGCAAAGCAAATGCGGATTTCGCGCAACCGGCCGCCGCCGCCGCCGGCGCAGGCCACAGCAATCGAGTCTGCGTCGAGGTTCGGATTGAGGCGGGCGATGTCCTGGCGCAGCTTGTCCGGGGACACGTACAGCGTTTCGAACGGATTAACGTAGCGATCGGGAATTTTGATCGACCGGAACAGGATGCGCGAAAGTCTGAAGTAGCTGGCCGGATCGAGGCCCGAGCAGGTGCCGTGCTTGCGGTATTCGTGGATCACAAGTTTGTCGCTCGGCATGATGTCGAGCATGCTGTCGATCAACTGTTGCGGCACGTAAGGCTTGCGCGCGGTGCGGCAGTTCTGCGGCCAACCGCGATCGTATTGCGGCCAAAGGCCGTGCAGCACGAACGAGTATCGCTTGCCGTCGCGACGGTTGCATTGCAGGTCGTCGTCTTCGCCCGCTGATG
>JANORU010000409.1:0-9979 GCA_031415475.1 Hyphomicrobium sp. | reverse complement strand
TTGGCGGCGAAGGCGGCGCGCAGGCTTTCCGCATTGAGGGGATCGAGAACTGGCAGGCGACCGAGATGCTTGATGTCGCCCATTTCGCAGATCGTGCGTTCGCTATCGGAATTTTGCTCGCCGACAAAGGCGATTCCGTGGACCGGCAGTTCGTGCATGCGCAGCGCGTGGATCGATAGGAGACTGTGATTGATGGTGCCAAGTGCCGTCCGCGCGACCAGGATCACGGGCAGCTCCCATGTCATATAGAGGCGGATTTGCAGGAGCTTACGCGTCAGCGGCACCATCAGGCCGCCGGCGCCTTCGATGACAAGTGGGCCATCGACCTCGGGGACGCGCAGTTTTTCAAGGTCGATCTCGACGCCGTCGATCGCGGCGGCCCGATGCGGCGAGAGCGGAGACGTCAGCCGATAGGTTTCGGGGAGGATTTTCGCGTCATCGAGACCGGAAAGCCGCCGCACCGTTTCGCGGTCACCTCCGCCTTCGAGTCCGGCCTGAATCGGCTTCCAATATCTGGCGTTCAGCGCGCCGGCGAGTGCGGCCGCGAAAACTGTTTTGCCAATTCCGGTATCGGTGCCGGAGACGACGAAGGCCCGGCTCATGCGGCGAGCCTTTCGAGTTCCCCGGCCAGCGCCGCAAAAAGACTTCGCACGTCGTCGTCGCTGGCGTTGATTGTGATCGAGATGCGCAGCCGTGCCGTGCCTTCCGGCACCGTCGGAGGACGCACGGCGCGGACGTCGAAGCCCTTGGCCTGGAGCGTAGCCGCAAGGGCCGTGGCACGCGCATCGGTGCCGACGATGACGGGAATGATCTGGGAGCCACTGCCCGTCATGCCGCACAGCGCTGCGAGCCGCTCGTTGGCAAGCGTGATGCGCGCGTGAAGTGTTTCGCGCCGCTGAGGCTCGTGCGTGTTAAGCGCGATACTGGCGCGCACCGCCGCCGCCATCAGCGGCGACGGTGCGGTGGCGTAAATAAAAGGTCGCGAGCGGTTTACCATGTAGTCGCGGAGAACTTTCGGCATGACGAGCAGCGCGCCCATGACGCCAAGCGCCTTGCCGCAGGTGTGTAACGTCAAAACATTCGGTTGGCCTTCGAGGCTTTCGGCCAATCCGCGTCCGGCTTCGCCATAGACTCCGCTGGCATGGGCCTCGTCGATGACCAGCATTGCGTCGTGCTTGGCGGCGACCTGGGCGAGGGCTTCAATCGGCGCGAAGTCACCCTCCATCGAGTAAAGACTTTCAAGGGCGATCCAGATCTGACCCGTTCCGCCGCCTGCACGCCACGTCGTGATGGCATCGTCGAACGATTGAGCGTCATTGTGTGCGGCGCTTTGCGCCTCGGCTTTGCTGGCGCGCATGCCGTCGTGCGCGCTGGCGTGTATGAGGGCATCGTAGACGATCAGATCGCCGCGCTGCGGCAGCGTCGAGAACACGGCGTAGTTAGCCATGAAGCCGCTGGCGAAATAGAGCGCGGTCTCACCGCCGAAGTGGCGGGCGGCGTCGGCTTCGAGCGCTTCGTGTTCGGGATCGTTGCCTCTGAGCAGGCGTGAGCCACCAGCGCCCATTGGCACGCCGCGCGCGATGGCCTGTTCGATTGCGCCGTTCAAAGCGCCCGAGGCGGCGAGGCCGAGATAATCGTTGGACGAAAAGTCGATGCCCCGGCGTGGCGACAGCGCGCGCAGCCGGCCGCGCGCCTCTAGCGCCTTCAGACCTCGCTCGTGGCTGTCGTGCATGTGTCGCTCCGGCTGCCGTCGCTGCAAGAGCGGTCGAGTTCCATCGGCTCAAGGCCGAGCTTGGCGAACAGGACCATGTCCTTGTCCTCGCCGGGGTTGCCGGCGGTCAGCAGCGTGTCGCCGCAGAAAATCGAATTGGCGCCGGCGAAGACGCACAGGGCCTGCATTTCGTCGGACATTTCCGTGCGGCCGGCCGAGAGCCGTACCATCGAGCGCGGCATCATGATCCGCGCGGTGGCAATCGTCCGAACGAACGCGATCGGATCGATCCGCTCCTGGTTCTCAAGCGGCGTGCCGGGAATGGCGATCAGCATGTTGATCGGCACGCTCTCGGGATGTTCTTCAAGATTGGCAAGCGTCACCAGCATGTCGAGCCGGTCCTGCGGTTCTTCGCCCATGCCGATGATGCCGCCGGAGCAGACCTTCATGCCGGCCTCGCGGACCCGCGCCAGCGTATCTAGCCGGTCGGCATAGGTGCGGGTCTTGATGATCTGCGAATAGAAACGTTCCGACGTATCGAGGTTGTGGTTATAGTAATCGAGACCGGCATGGCCGAGGCGCGCGGCGTCGTCGTCGGAGAGCATGCCGAGCGTCATGCAGGTTTCCATGCCAAGCGCTTTGACGCCTTCGACCATGGCGACCACCGCGTCCATGTCGCGCGCTTTCGGCGAGCGCCACGCCGCGCCCATGCAGTAGCGTGTGGCGCCGGCCTCTTTGGCCTTCTTAGCCTCAGCGATGACACGTTCAACCTCCATCAGCTTCGAAGCTTTGAGGCCGGACTCGTGGTGTGCCGATTGACTGCAGTAGCCGCAGTCTTCCGCGCAGCCGCCGGTCTTGATCGACAACAGCCGGCTCATCTGGATCTTATTGGCGTCGAAGGTGCGCCGGTGGACGGTCTGCGCCCGGAATAGGAGGTCCATCAGCGGCAGATCGTGGATCGCCGTCGCTTCGGCCCGCGTCCAGTCGTGCCGGACCGAGCCGGTCAGGCTAGCGATTTCGGGCGAGGTATGGACGTTCATTGCGCGCGCTCTCCAGGGCGGAGGGCCGAACCAGGCCCCGTTCCCGTTGTTTGCACCGCAACCGGCCTGCCGGGCAAGTGCCAACACCTGCCAGGGACAACTGGTCCCGGCGAAATTTCGGGCTCTGGAAGGGGTTAAACCCCGATCTTGCCGCCGCCTTGGCGGGTGATGGCGACCACACTCGGGCGGGGCGGTACACCATCCTTGAAATCGGGCCAGCGGGTGCGCGGGTTCTCATAGGTCGCGGCCGGCCCGTCGTCATCGCGCTCACCGGGATGCTGGACCGCCACGAACAGCGTTTCGAGGTCGGGCGTGAAGCACGGGCCGCACAATTCGCCGCCTTCTGGACAACGATAGAAGAGCCGCGAGGTGCCGCGCGCCGCACCTTCGGTTTCGAGCGCATAGAGGCCGTCGCCGCGGCCGGTTTCTTCCAGCGAATTGCCGTCGGTCGCGATCCACAAGCGGCCTTCAGCGTCGATGGCGCAGTTGTCGGGCATACCAAACCAGCCATCCTTCGACGTCAAAGGATTGAACGTTGCGCCGACTGCGGCAATCGCCGGGTCGCCGCACTTCAGGAGAATTTCCCAACGAAAGCCGGCCGCGGCGTGATCGCCGCCATCGGGTGTGATTTCGATGATGTGGCCGAAGCGGTTTTCGGCGCGTGGATTGGCGGCGTCGATGTCGCCGGCTTTGCGCTTGTTGTTGTTGGTCAGCAAGACGAAGACCTTGCCGGTCTTGGGATGGACCTCGATGTCCTCTGGCCGATCCATCTTGGTGGCGCCGAGCGCGTCTGCCACGAGCCGGGCGTGGATCAGAATTTCGCCTTGGCTCTTGAAGGCGGCAAGTTTTTCGTGTCCGGCGACCAGCGGCAGCCAGATGCCCGTGCCATCGGCATCGAAGCGGGCAACGTACAACGTGCCAGTATCAAGAATATCGCGGTTGGCGGCCGGGTTGGCGAGATCGACTTTTTCGGCGGTGACGAACTTGTAGACGTAGTCGAAGCGTTGGTCGTCGCCCTGATAGACCACGAACCGGCCGTCGCCGTTGATCGTATTGCCGGCGCCCTCGTGCTTGAAGCGGCCGAGTGCGGTGCGCTTCACCGGCACGGACTTCGGGTCACGCGGGTCGATTTCGACAACCCAGCCGAAGCGGTTGGCTTCGTTCGGTTCCCTGCTGATGTCGAAGCGCTCGATATAGCGGCCCCAGGGATAGATTTCATCGGGAACGCCGTAGCGTTTGAAGGCGGCGGCGTTCGGCAGGGCCTCTGCGGCGGCCTTGTTCCAGAAATAGAAGTTGAAGTTTTCCTCGCACGTCAGCCACGTGCCCCAGGGCGTGATGCCGCCGGCGCAATTGTTGACCATGCCGAAGACGCGCGTGCCCGACGGGTCGGCGTTGGTTTGCATCAGCGGGTGCCCGGCGGCTGGACCGGAAATCTGCATTGCGGTTTCCGCCGTGATGCGGCGGGCGTACTTCGAATTTTTGACGACAGCCCATGTCCCGCCGGTGCGCCGGACTTCGAGCACACTGCCGCCATGCGCCTGCATTGAGGCCCTCACCAGGTGCTCGGATATGCCAAGTACGGTTTCGCGCCGGGTCGCGCCTTGCGCCAGTTCCGGGTACATGAGTTCGTCGTTGGTATACTCGTGGTTGACCACGAGCAGCCCGTGATCCGAGCTGCCGTCGAGAGGAATGTAGCCGAGGAAATCGTTGTTATAACCGAACTGACGTACCTGGGTTTCGGCCGCAGGCTGCGCTGGGTCGAATTCGGCGGCATACGACAGCACTGCATCACCCCAGCGGATCAGAATGCGGGCCTCGTAGCCGGCCGCGACGTGATGATTCTGGTCCGAGCCGCTCGCGAGTTCAGAAAATTTGAAGGTCGTCGCCGCCGCAGCCACGGCTTGCCGGGTTGGCAGTGAACCAAGCGCGCCCGTCACCACAGAGACCGCCAGTGCGCCGCGCAGCACGTCACGCCGCGATAGCCGATCGGCAAGCACATCGCCGATGGTCGCGTTGCTACTCGGGTTCGAGGGCTGATCTTCGACGGCATCGAAGGGTTGGGTCTGAGACAGTGGGCTGGTAGGGCGGCGGTGTTCGGTCATGTGGTCTCTGTAGTGGCAAATTGGGAGCCGAGATCGCTGCGGCAGTGGTGCGCGCCGCCGGAGGATACTGTCCCATACGAGCGGCGTTTGAATACGGTGTGATAACCAGATGCCGCGGCTGCCGGTCGCGTGCATGTTCAGCGATACCGCAAAACGCTGGTGGCTCAGCGCTTGGTTAGTGCTTCCAACTCCGTACGCTTCCAAATTGCCAACGAGGCCGCGGATTTCATTAGATTTTGCGCAAGGTAAACTTCTAATTCACACTGATTTCGCTCAGCATTTCAGGCAATCCTATGGAAAGCTTGGCGCAATTCAAGCGGTTTGGATAGCGGCCGAACGGGGCATTTGACTGGACCACCGCGGACAATGAGTGATCAAGAAATCGAAATCCTGCTTTGGCAGCAGCTGGAGCGCAACGTTCTGCTCAAGAGGCACGGCTTTAGTGTTGTCGTGAGCGAGACCGGTGATGTGATCGTCGACAAGCGCGGACATGTGCGCGGCGTCTGGCGGTCGAAAGCTGGCCAGCTTGAATGGACCCCCGCCGGTTACAACGAGGCGCAGTTGTTCGCCGCCGACGTTGGCGAGGCCGAGCAAATGGTGATCGAAGCTTTGGGACTCGACGACGCGAGCTAAGCGCAAACGCGGTCAGTTGCAGTCGTCCGGAAAACGCGGCAGGCGGCAATGGCTGATGCCGTCGCGGGTCAGGTCTTCGGCTTCCTCGGCCGTTGCTTCGCCAAATATCGACCGCTGCGGCGTTTCTCGGGTGTGGATGCGACGGGCTTCTTCGGCAAATCGCGGCCCGACATACTCCGAGTTCGCGGTCACCTCGTCTTTGAGATCGCGAAGGGCCTGACGCATGTGGTGATGAATGTCGGCCGGCGCTGGTCGCCTCTTTTCGATCGTGCCGGCGGCGGCAGTGGCGTCTGGGAGACGAATCGCAATGTTGGGCGCCATGATCGCTTTGCTTACCGCCGTCGAGCCGCAGGCAACACAGGCAACAGCGTTGGCGGCGGCCTGGGCATCGAACGCCGCGCCGCTCTGAAACCAGCCTTCGAATTCATGTCCGTCAGAACAGACCAGACGATATTTGATCATAGCCGCAACTCGCTCAACCCGCGGGACCGTTACGGACCACGCGATAAGGCCTATCGTGGCGAAGCGAGGGAACGCGGGCTCTCGCCTCGTCCAGATGCGCCAAATCTATATCAGCCGAAATGACTGACGGCTGAACGCCACCTTCTGCCAGAATCTGCCCCCAGGGTGATATGATCAGGCTGTGGCCGTAAGTGTCGCGGCCGTGCTCATGGCGGCCACCCTGAGTGGCGGCGAACACGAAGCATTGCGCCTCGATGGCGCGGGCCTTGAGAAGTGTGTGCCAGTGGGCTTCGCCGGTGACCTTGGTGAAGGCTGCCGGGATCGCCAGGAATTTGGCGCCGGCCTGCGCGAGTGTACGGTAGAGATGCGGGAAACGCAGGTCGTAACAGATTGATAGTCCCAACGGCCCCCACGGCAGGTCAACCAAAACGGCTTGTTCGCCCGGCCGGTAGTTCTTGCTCTCGCGATAGCTTTCGCCGCTCGGCAGATCGACGTCGAACATGTGGATCTTGTCGTAACGCGCCGCGATTTCGCCCATCGGCGTGAAGACATACGAACGATTGGCGATCTGGGTGTCGCTGAGCTTGACGCCCATCGAGCCGATGTGCAGCCAGATTTTATGGTCGCGGGCGAGCGCTTGGAACGTCGCGAGCGCGCGATTGTTGTCTTCCGGTTCGGTCGCCGCAAACAATCGCGCCGAGTCGAGTTCCATCAACGTCGTGACTTCCGGCGTTTGCACATAGTGCGCGCCGATTGCCGCCGCTTCGCGAATGAGTGCGCTCGCGTCCTTGACGTTGCGATCGACATCGCGGCCCGAGCACATCTGGACGAGTGCGGCGCGGAAGACCGTTTGTGGGACAGCAGAAGGCATCTGAGTGGATCAGGCTTTCAAAAGCTCGTCGAGCTTGCCGGCTCGATCGAGGCAATACAGATCGTCACAGCCGCCGACATGGGCTCCGCCGATGAAGATCTGCGGCACCGTGCTGCGGCCGCCCGACTTTATCGACATTTCCGAGCGAAGCTCCGGCCGGCCGGTGATATCGACCTCGTCGTACTTGGCCCCCTTGGCCTGCAGGAGTTCCTTGGCCATGTGGCAGTAGGGGCAGAGATTGGCGGTGTAGATTAGTGTTTTGGTCATGGCCCCGGCAGGTCCCCAGCCAGCGTACTTTGGAGCGATACTAGAGGGATTCCCGGGCTTTGGAACAGGTTTTGGATGCCGCATCTTGCCCGATAAGCGGGCATCCACGGTTTATGTGAGGAGATTGGTATCGCCGGTGACGACCGCGACGGTCAGCACATCGACGCGTTCAGCGCCGGCATTGCGCAGAGCGCGGGTGCAGGCCGAGACCGTGGCGCCGGTCGTCATCACGTCGTCGATCAGCAGGACGGATTTGCCGTCAATGCGCGACCGGCGTTTTTCCGGGACGGCGAACGCGCCGCGCACGTTGTCTTCACGCTGCATCCGGGTGAGGCCGACTTGGCTGGCCGTGGCGCGCGTCCTGACGAGCGACAGCGGGTCGTAGGTCATGCCCGCTCGCCGCGCCAGTGCTTGCGCCAACAGAGCCGATTGGTTGAAGGTCCGGCGCAACAGCCGCCAGCGGCCAAGCGGCACGGGCACGATAACTTCGGCGACGGCAATCAGGTCGCGGCCGGCATCCGCCATCCAGTTGGCCAATAGGTCCACCACATCGTCACGATCGCGAAACTTCAAGTCATGCACCAGTTCGCGCACGGCGCCGGTATGGTGGGCGACCGAGCGGGCGCGATCGAAGACCGGCGGATCGGCTACCGCTTCGGCAGACAGGGCTGGCCCGCCGATATCGTAGGGCAGGGGGATGCCGAGCCGGTCGCAGACCGGCGGGCGGATGAAGCGGATGGTGCTCCAGCACGGCGCACAGAGCGCGCCGTGGCTTGCTGCCGGTTGATGGCAATGCAGGCAGACCGGCGGCGCGATGACATCGGCTGCGGCAGCCGCGAGCCGCGTACCGGCGCCGCCGAACGCTGCCAGCGTCCGTTTCATCGCAGTGCTGGGGTCTGTTTTGGTCGAGTTTTGCGCCACGTACGTCCTCTTTGACGAGTATGTTAGCCTAGCGCCGCAGCAGAGGCGAGAGACCGTGACGGCAGATTTGATCTTCGACCGGGAGCTTGTCCGTTGGCGCGGCCAGCGGGTGGCGCAACAGTCAGGCCGGTATGGCTTTTTACTCGACCGGGTGGCGGATGATCTGGCCGAACGGCTGTCGTTTATCGATCGTCCATTTCCACGCGTGCTGCTCGCTGGCGCTGGCAATGCCGCGTTTGGCCGGCGGCTCGGCGACGCGCAGGCTGCCCGGACCATCATCGCGATGGAGCCGGGATTGCCACTCGCCACTGGCCATCACGGCCTTACGGCCGTCGCCGACGAAGAAGCGCTGCCGTTCGCAGCCAACGCCCTCGACCTTGTCGTCTCGATGCTGACCCTTCAGTTTGTCAATGACCTGCCGGGGACGCTGCTGCAAATCCGCCAATGCTTGAAACCCGACGGCCTGTTCCTCGGCGCCATGCTCGGCGGCACGACGCTGCAGGAATTGCGTTCCGCTTGGCTGGCGGCGGAAACGGACATTACCGGCGGCGTCTCGCCCCGGGTCGCGCCAATGGCCGATGTCCGCGATCTCGGGTCGCTGTTGCAGCGCGCAGGGTTCGCGTTGCCGGTTGTCGACAGCGATATCGTGACGGTGCGCTACGCAACGCCGCTCGCCTTGATGCAGGACGTCAAGGGCATGGGGGCGAGCAACCCACTTGTCGCGCGCCGTCGCGTTCCGGTAACCCGGCGGCTTTTGCTCAGAGCGGCGGATATTTATGCCGAGCGGTTCGCAGAGGCCGACGGCCGTGTGCCGGCGACCTTCGAGATTCTAACTTTGACGGCGTGGGCGCCGCATGACAGCCAGCAGAAGCCGTTGCGTCCGGGTTCGGCCAAGACACGGCTGGCCGATGCGCTCGGCACATCGGAGCACGTTCTTCCGGTTGGCGCTGGCGGGCCTCGTCCACCTAAAGCCGATTAAAACCCCGACTACCGCGTACCCCCGCAATCGGCTAAGGGTTCAGGCAGAGAGCGCATCAAAACGCGCCGCCCGAGGGGAAGCCAAGCCATATGTCCGAGAATGCCAACCATGTGCTCGACAGGATCGGGCGCGATCCGGAGTTTCAGCACCTCGTCCGCAGCCGAACCTCGTTCGCATGGACTTTGTCGGCAATGATGGCGCTCATCTACTTCGGCTTCATCCTGCTGGTCGCCTTTGCGCCCAAATTCCTCGGCGCGCCATTGGGCAGCGGTGTCATGACTGTCGGCATCCCTGTCGGTCTGTTCGTGATTATCTCGGCCTTCATTCTCACGGGTCTCTACGTGCGGCGCGCCAATTCCGAGTTCGACGCGCTGACTGAGAAGATCGTCGCGAGGGTGACGTGATGCTCGCACGATCACTTGCCGCGATCGCCGTATTGTCTTCCGTCGCGCTTGCGACGTCGGCTCATGCCGCCGGCCCAATTGAAGGGGGCGGAAAACAGGCGCTCAATCCCGAAGCCATCGTCATGTTCCTGATGTTCGTGGCGGCGACGCTCGGCATCACCAAATGGGCGGCCAGCCGCACCAAGTCGGCGGCGGATTTTTACGCAGCCGGTGGCAACATCACGGGCTTCCAGAATGGCCTCGCGATCGCCGGCGATTACATGTCGGCGGCGTCGTTTCTCGGCATTTCGGGACTGGTGTTTTCGTCCGGGTTCGACGGGCTCATCTACTCGGTCGGCTGGCTGGTTGGCTGGCCGATCGTCTTGTTTCTGATTGCCGAGCGGTTGAGAAATCTCGGCAAATACACATTTGCCGACGTTGCAGCGTTCCGGCTCCAGGCCACGCCAATCCGCACGTTGTCGGCAATCGGCACGCTGGCGGTGGTCGCCTTCTATCTGATCGCGCAGATGGTCGGCGCCGGCAAACTGATCGAGCTGCTGTTCGGTCTCGACTATCTGACAGCCGTCGCCATGGTCGGCGTCCTCATGAT